>CAYUTH010000063.1:0-11336 GCA_964447485.1 uncultured Candidatus Cloacimonadota bacterium
CCTTTTTCCTTCTTTGTGCAGAAAGATAGAAAAGCAGAATTATTATCGGTACGACAAATAAAAACAAAAAGAATTCAGGATTTCCGAATCTCATTTATGGTATCCTCTTTAATATAAATCTGGAATACAGAATTTCAAGCAGGATCAGAAGCAACGCTGCATATATGAAATAAAAGAAGAGATCGTAATATCTGTAATGTACTTTTTCCGTGATTTCTGTTTTTTCCATTTTATCGATGTGCTGCATAATTTCTTTCAATTGCTCGGGATTCTGTGCACGTGAAGCCTGTTCCGTACCGCAGATTTCAGCGATTTTGTTCAGGGTGTTCATGTCTATATCGAGCTGTTGGGAAACATACTGCCTTCCATATATTGGATGATCAACAGGGATTTGTGAGACACCTTCTTTACCTACGCCGATTGGATATATCTTTATACCAAGGTCATTTGCAAGGGTTGCAGCAGTAATGGGATCGATTTCTCCGGAATTGTTTCTGCCGTCAGTAAGCAGGATTATGACTTTGCTTTTTGCTGTAGAATCGCGCAAGCGATTTATTGATGTCGCAATGCCCATGCCAATTGCAGTTCCATCCTCCACCATACCGGTTTTGATCTGTTCAAGTAATTCTATTAAAATCTTATGATCGATCGTCAGAGGACACTGTGTGTAGCTCTCTCCACCAAAAATGACGAGCCCGATCCTGTCAGTAGGTCGGGATTCTATGAATTTCTTTGCTTCTTCCTTTGCCACAAAAAGCCGGTTATTTGGCTGAAAATCTATCGCACGCATGCTTGTCGAAACATCCATTGCAAGTATGATATCCACGCCTTTGCCCTTCACGCGGGTAAACCGTTCGGGGAGAACCGGTCTGGCAAGTGCAATCACACAGGCAATAAATATGAGAAGATGAAAAATATAACGTAAGTAATAGAGTATTTGAGATCTGCCTGAAATAAAAGGTTTTAAAAGCTGTATATTGGAGTATAGAACTGTCGGTTTTTTCCTGCTTTTGATAAAAATTTCATACATTACAAGAAGGGGTATCAGAAGGAGCAACCAGAAAAAAGCAGGTTTAAGAAATTCAATTCTCATCTTTTTCCTCTCCTACTTCCTGCTCTTTTGTTGCATATATAACGTCAACAAGCTCATTCAGTATTTTCTCTGCATCCTGAATCGGAGGTATATGTTTTGCGAATTTCACTCGATCACATTCCTGGAGGATATTGTTTGTTTCCATCCTCTTATCAGCATTCAGGTCTTTCAGAGATTGGCGTATCTCGAATCCAGTCATTTCAAGGAATGGTTTATGATAGCGATTCTCAAGATATTCTCTGCTGATCCAGGAAACCTCCACATAATAGCGCTTTATATCACCTTTCGCAATATAATCCTGCAATTTTAGCTGCTCAATTTTCTTCAAAGCGATCACATGCGCAGGTAGGATTTTCTTTTTCTTTTCGGGAATGAGAGCCAATCCTTTTCTGCTTCGCATGATGAGAATTATGACAAATATTATGATCGCTATTATCAAGAGTGGAAGAGCAATATCCCAGAATCCAAGGTGTAATGAAACCGGTGGTTTGATGTCCTTGAGTGCAACACTGTCTGCAGGGAGAATAGAATGTAGTAGAACTTGCAGAGAGTCGGAATAAATTTTTAGTGAATCTTCCGATGATGTGAGAATAAATTCCTGTGGTGGAATAGTCTGCAATCCCGTATCAAAAAAAGCTGAAGTAAAGTGAAAGACGGTTTGAATTTCATTATCCTGGTTTTGAATATTGGAAGAATATGAAAGAATGATGAATAGCTCTGATTGATCCTGCGGAATGTAATGAATATTACTTTCATCCTCATGCAGAACTGATACATCAAAATATATCCTGTCCCCGACCTGAAGGTGTTCAAGATCGGTTTTCATCGTATCTATCTTTGTATCAATAGAATAGCCAAATGCAAAGCTTTGAATTATGAAAATAAAAACTGAAAGAATGATTAATTTCTTCATCGATACCTTTTTGCTCTCTGCTTGAAAAATTTCACTATATCTTCAATATAATCCGTATCTGTGCGGATATCGATCAGGTCTATCTTCAACTTTTTCAGAAGCTGTGGAAATGATTGGACCGTTTCTGCAATATGCTCCTCGTATTTCTTGCGAAGCTGAGTATCATTTGCGTTTATGATCACTTCCTTGCCTGTTTCTGCATCCTGAAAGGTGATGAATCCCACTTCAGGAAGAATACATTCTTTCGGATCGAGAATGCGGATTGCAACGACATCATGCTTCTGTGCGACGATCTGTAGTGTCTTTTGATAATCGACATCAAAGAAATCTGAAATGAGGAAAAGAATACTTCGCTTCCTGGACATCTTGTAGTAATATTCGAGAGCATTCTGCAAACTTGTTTTCTGATGAACCGGCTTGTAATAGAGGATTTCTCGGACAATTCTCAGGACTGAGTTCTTTCCTTTTTTGGGAGGGATATATTTTTCTACCTCATCAGAGAAGAGGAGCAATCCCACTTTATCATTGTTTTTTGTTGCAGAGAATGCGAGGATCGCTCCTACTTCTGCTGCAATTTCCCTTTTCAGTTTGTGGAATGTTCCAAAGGAACCTGATCGGCTCACATCGATCATGAGCATGACTGTGAGTTCACGGGTTTCCTCGAATTTCTTTATATAAGGGTGCCCCATACGTGCAGAGACATTCCAGTCAATGAGTTTGACATTATCTCCGGGTTGGTATGCGCGCACTTCGGAAAATTCGAGTCCCTGTCCTTTGAACACACTGTGATACTCTCCGGAAAACATGTCATTTACAATGCTTCTGGTGGATATCTCAATGCGTTTGATCTGCTGGAGAATCTCTTTTGGGATCATAACTTCTGTATATTCTAATTATGGAATTTCAATTTCATCAAAGATTCTATCAACAATATCTTCCGGAGTAATATTTTCCGCTTCAGCTTCATAAGTAAGGATGATACGATGCCGCAACACATCTTTGCCGATTTCCTTAATATCTTCAGGAGATACGTAACCACGCTGGTCAAGAAGAGCATTTGCTTTTGCTGCGCGCACAAGATATATTGAAGCACGGGGTGATGCACCAAATTCAATAAATTCGCTGATATCTTTCAATCCGTATTCTTCCGGTGTTCGTGTCGAAAAGACAATATTCAGCACATACTCTTTGATCTTTTCATCTACATAGATATCATTTACCAAAGCCCTTGTATCAAGCACGTCCTTGGGCTTGATGACCTTATTTACTTTGATCTGTTTATTATCGGACATCCTGTTGATGATCTCGCGTTCCTCTTCTTTTTTGGGATACGTTACTTTAAGTTTGAGCATAAACCTGTCGATCTGTGCTTCAGGAAGCGGGTATGTGCCTTCCTGTTCGATAGGATTCTGTGTTGCCAGCACAAGGAACGGCTCATCCAACTTGTAGGATTTCTCGCCAATAGTCACCTGGCGCTCCTGCATCGCTTCGAGGAGAGCGCTTTGCACTTTTGAAGGTGCCCGGTTAATTTCATCAGCAAGAATAATGTTCGAAAAGATAGGACCTTTTTTCGGGGTAAAAGTCCCCTCTTTCTGATTAAAGATAAGCGTTCCGATAAGGTCTGCGGGAAGTAGGTCGGGAGTAAATTGAATTCGATTAAAAGCGACACTGATCACATCAGCGAGAGTGCTGACAGAAAGTGTTTTTGCGAGTCCCGGAACACCTTCGAGCAGTACATGTCCATCTGCAAAAAGCCCGATCAGCAAACGCTGTATCATATATTCCTGACCTACAATGACCTTTGCTATTTCAGTAAAAATAGACTGAACAAACTCAGTTTTTTCAATTACTTTTTGGTTGATCTCTTGTATATTCATATAGACTCCATTTATTTCTGTTAATCGGCTAACACACCTTTTCTTATTTTCTTGAGAATGTCTTCACGTTGTTGGTAAAGATGAGTTTGTATTTTGTGAAGAAATGATTCGAGCACTTCGCAGGAAATATGTCTCCTCTTCATGCGTGTTGTCTGTTGCTGCAAAATATAAATACCGTCAATATTAGAGCTCGATACATCTACATGAAAATCGTGGTTCACTACTTCGCAAATAATGAAACTCAGGCATTTGGGAAAGAGAGATTTCACTCTTCTCACCTGGTTCTGGTTGGAAAGCACAAACCAGTCATCAAGCACCATCGCAGTTTCTGTTATAATGATAGGAAGCATCATATCGAGCTCGACATAAGTCTTTCGTCCCTGAACACGGTACTTGATCTGCAGATTTTTACCTACAACCATTCGCATTTTCTGGTTTGAGAGAATGAGGAGATTCTCTTTTTTAATATTTTCAAGTTTTTCATATTCGAATTTCAGATTCAAGGGAACATCAGCTCTCCCGAAATGAAGTTCCATCTCGTCGATTATTTTCAGATCTTTCATTACATAGTATAGAAATTCTGAAAAAGCGGTTTCGAACAACTTTCTCTGCTTGAGAAATGTATTCTCTTCTCTGAATTTTCTCGTGAAGAGAAACTCGCGGTATTCCGAATAGAGATTTATCTTCTTTTTCAAATCTTCATGACTGTTCGATGTAATTTCAAGGTTGGCAGTTTTCCACTTTCTGTATTGAAGTGTAATTTCATTGAGATACATCTTTCTCAATGCATCTTTATCAGTTTCCAGTAATTCTGTAATAGTATCACCGTGTCTGAACGTAATCATAGAAACCTTCTTTATTTTCTCAATTCCTCAAAGATCGGGAATTGTGCACAGAGTGCCTGTACATCTTCTTTTATTTTTGTTAATTGCTCTTCATTGTCATAGTTATTATATACTTTTCTGATAAAATCTGCAACGATATCCATCTCAGCTTCCTTCATGCCGCGTGTGGTCACAGCCGGTGTGCCAAGACGAATTCCTGATGCTACAAATGGAGGACGAGTATCATATGGAACAGTGTTTTTATTCGCTGTGATACCTGCCAAATCAAGTGATTCCTCCATCTTCTTACCTGATGGTCCACCTTCTTCTTCAGAACCGAGATCAAGAAGCATGAGATGAGTATCAGTCCCATCAGAAACCAGGTTAAATCCCCTATTCATGAGACCACTTGCAAGAGCTTGTGCATTTGCGAGTATCTGCTTTTGATAGTCTACAAAATCATCTGCAAGCGCTTCTTTGAATGCGACAGCTTTTGCTGCAATAATATGTTCCAGAGGACCGCCCTGAATGCCGGGAAATACCCATTTGTCGAGTTCCTGGGCATATTTCTCCTTACAGAGGATCATACCGCCTCTTGGACCACGAAGTGTCTTATGGGTGGTCGTTGTAACGATATCAGCATATGGAACAGGACTTGGATGAAGATCGGTTGCGATCAATCCTGCAATATGAGCCATATCAACAACGAGCGGTGCGCCGACCTCATCAGCTATCTGTCTAAATTTTTCAAAATCAATTGTACGGGGATATGCGCTTGCTCCTGTGAGGATCATATTAGGTTTACATTCGAGTGCTTTTGCTCGGATCTCGTCATAGTTGAATTGCTCGGTCTCTTTGTTCACGCCATAAGGCACAATATTAAATAGATTACCCGAGAAACTCAGCGGATGCCCATGTGTCAAATGTCCGCCGTGAGTGAGCTCCAGACTGAGAATCGTATCTCCCGGTTTTATAAGTGTAAAATAAGCCGCCATATTTGCCTGAGAACCGGAATGCGGCTGCACATTTGCATGCTCAGCGCCAAAAAGTTCCTTAGCTCTTTCAATGGCAAGCCGCTCGATGTCATCGACAAATTCGCATCCACCATAATATCTGCCATACAGTCTGTATAACAACTCGCCTGTTTTGCGGCTGTATCTATAGGGATATCCTTCTGCATATTTATTCGTGAGGACAGAACCGGCAGCTTCCATTACTGCTTCAGACACAATATTTTCCGAAGCGATCAGTTCAAGATTATGATACTGTCTTTCGACTTCGTTCATTATTGCTGCATAAATTTCAGGATCAACTTTTTTTATTTCATCATAATTTAACATTATGCCTCCGTTATTATGATTTTTGAAAATGGTTTATCGTGTTTAAAATTATGTATTATGAATAAGAGAATTACTAAGAACTTATCGGCGTTCCTCGTATTTTTTTATTTTATTTAAACGTCTTTGATGACGACCGCCATCAAATTTTGTGGTGAGCCACGTGTCAACTATTTTCTTTGCTTCGTCAAAAAATATAAACCTTCCGGGAAGCACAAGTATGTTTGCATCATTATGCTGGCGGGAGAGTCTGGCAATGGTTTCAGAGGTGCAAAGTGCCGCACGTATGCCGTTTACTTTATTCGCCACAATGCTCATACCAATGCCGCTTCCGCAAATAAGAATTCCTCTATTGCATTCCCCTTTTGCTACTGCTTCTGCTGCGGCAAAACCGATATCCGGGTAATCCGTTGATTGAGGAGAGTCTGTTCCAAAATCAACCACCTCGAAATTGCTAAGATAGGATAGCAATTCTTGCTTCAATTTATATCCTGCGTGGTCGGAAGCCAGTGCGATTCTCATCGAATTGTCTCTATTTCAATATTATCCATTAATTCTGCATCTGCTCTAAGGCAGGCAAAGGCAAGAGAATATAATTTATTGTTTATCGAGTCACTGCGGGATGAAAGTGTGGTTGGAATTTTAGTTCCCACAATTGCTGTAGCCATTTGGGCATGAGCAAAATAGGTGAGTGATTTATAGAAAACATTTGCTGCTTCCAGAAAGGGGAAGACCAGGCAATCAGCATTTCCTTTAACACAACTGGATACACCTTTGTAGTGCAAACTGTTTGCATCGATGGAAAGGTCGATGGAAAGTGGACCGTCCACATCAGCATTTTTAATCTGCTGTCGGTCAGCCATCTTAGATATAAAAGCAGCATCGATAGCGGTGGGAATTTTGGGATTGAGTTTTTCCGAGAAGGAAATGATAGAAACCTTGGGGCGTTTCACACCGATTTTACGGGCGGTTTCAATCACATAATTCGTCATGGCAATTTTTTGATCGATATTGGGGCGGGGTATGAAAGCAGCATCTGCGAAGATGAGTAGCTTGTGGTAGTCGGGAATTTCTGCAATAGAAACTGAAGTCAGTGTGGCATCCGGGATCATCAGGCCATATTCCCTATCCAGCATACACTTCAGAAATTTATCCGACGAGATCAATCCCTTCATCATAACTTCACCATTGCCTTCAATTACAAGCTGCATCGCCTTGTGACCGGCTTCCATTTCATCTGGTTCATGTATGATGGTGTAGATGCTGGTATCGATATTGTGATCTGCACAGATTTTATTTATCACTTTTTTATCCCCGATCAGGGTGAATTCTGCAAATTTTAAATCTGTCGCACGCTTGGTTGCCAGGATGGTTGTTTCGTCCTGAGCATAAGTTACCACGACTTTTTTCTTGGGAATTTTCTGCGCAAGTTCAATCAATCTCGATAATTTTTTTATTGCCATTTTTACTCCATTATTTTTTTTGGAAAAAAATGAAGAAATATACGTGTCAAGAAAATGAATGTCATTCTGTATATTTTTAAGAAATTCTAATTTCCAAGATTTAGTTGTTTAACCATTTCATCGCGAAGCTTGAATTTTTGGATTTTTCCTGATGCAGTCATCGGATAGTTATTAACGAATACAACGTAATAAGGTTGTTTATGACGTGCAATGTTTTGCATGCAGAAATCTTTAATCTCTTCCGGTGTTGCGGTTTCACCATCTTTTAGCTTGATTGCTGCTAAAACCTGTTCTCCATATTTTTGATCAGGCACGCCGACAACCTGGACATCGCTGATTTTCGGATGTGTATAAAGAAATTCTTCGATCTCACGAGGATAAACATTCTCACCGCCACGTATGATCATGTCCTTGATACGGCCTGTAATTTTAAGATATCCATCTTCATCTACAACACCAAGATCGCCTGAATGTAGCCAGCCTTTTCTTATTGCTGCTTCAGTTTCCTTTTCCGCCTTGTAATAACCGGTCATCACGCATTCACCTGACATAATGATCTCGCCCTGTTCACCAGGCTTGCAATCCAATTCAGTTTCCAGATTAACTATTCTCATTTTCATTGGGGGTAACACCCTTCCTACAGTTGTTGTACGATGTACAACATCATCATCAACAGATGTCATTGTAATAACAGGAGAGTTTTCGGTTAAGCCATAGGCAATAGTAATCTGTGAACAATACATGTCGCTAATAACCTTATTCATAACTTCAACAGGACATGGAGAACCGGCCATAATACCGGTACGAAGTGATGTAGTGTCATATTTATGTCTGCCTTCGACACCAAGTTCTGCAATAAACATCGTGGGCACACCGTGTAAAACAGTACATTTTTCATTACTGACAAGTTTAAGTACTTCTTCTGCATCAAAGGTAACGATCGGCAGCATCGTAGTGCCATGTGTAACAGCAGCAAGTATTCCCAGGACGCAACCGAAACAGTGGAAGAACGGGACAGGAATGCACATACGGTCTTTTTCAGTAAGCTTCATCTGTTTGCCGATAAGGTAACCATTATTGGCAATATTATGATGTGTCAGCATAACGCCCTTAGGGAATCCAGTAGTACCGGAAGTATATTGCATATTGACAACATCATGCTCACTGAGTGTTTTTTTGATTTCATCCAACTCATCATCCGAAATGTCTTTTCCCATTTCTCTGAAATCTTTATAACTCAAGGCATTCTCACTCGTTGCATTATCAAATAAAATAACGTTTTTGAGCATTGGAATTTTTTTTGATTCAAGCTTCCCTTTGCCGAGCCATGTTGCATCATCTAAAACCTTTTTTAACCAATTATAATATTCGCTAGTTTTGAATTTATCTATTAAAAAAATTGCTTTAGAATCTGATTGTTTTAATAAATATTCAAGCTCATGTGATTTATAATTAGTATTAACAGTAACAAGGACAGCGCCAATTTTAGCGAGTGCGAACATTAGAATGGGCCATTCGGGAATGTTCGTTGACCAAATTGACACGTGGTCACCTTTTGTGATTTTCAAAGCCAAAAGTGATTTAGCAACTCTATCGACTTCATCATTGAATTGCTTATATGTAAGCCGAATATTTTGATCTGGATAGACTAGGGCTTCATTGTCCGGAAATTCTTTGGAAATTCTTTCAATCAGATGCCCCAACGTTTCATTAAGTGGCATTTTTTTCATATCGCTTCCCTTGCATATAAATTATTTTCGATTAATATTTTTACACATTACAATTTTTTGATTTTTATCAGTTAATTAGCTGATGTTCAAAACTAAGTGAAGGGCATACTGAATCCTTATTTCATATCAATTATGACTCAAATTAACTCAATTTATCTCAATTTATTTATGCCTGACTCTTTAAAGATGACATCCATGATCACACAGAATTTTGTATCCGGCTCTTGCTGACAAATACTTATCCTTTTTTCCTCAATTCTCTTCTCAGAAGTTTACCAGAAATAGTTTTAGGCAAACTGTCATTATATTCAATAATTCGTGGATATTTATATGGAGCGGTCCTTGATTTGACAAAATTCTGAATCTCTTTTGTCAATTCTTCAGATGGCTTATATCCTTTAGCAAGAACGATAAAAGCCTTAACAAGTACTCCTCGAATACCATCCGGGTCATCCACGCCAACTACCGCTGATTCTGCAACGGCTGGATGTTCTATCAGAACCGATTCAACTTCAAAGGGACCGATTCTATATCCGGAAGATTTAATAACATCGTCGTCTCGGCCGACAAACCAGAAATAACCATCTTCGTCACGATAGGCTTTGTCGCCAGTAAGATAATAATCACCCTGGAACGCTGATGCCATAATATCAGGATCTTTCCAATATTCTTTCATAAGTCCTGGAGGTTTGGGCTTGCTCTTGTCCAAATACAAAGCAATTTGACCTTCTTCATTTGGAGGGCATTCCTGTAGATCATCATTGATAACTCTTACATCATGACCGGGAGTAGGCAAGCCGACCGAACCAAACTTCAAAGGGAGAAACGTGAAGTTGGAAAGAAGTGCAACGGTTTCAGTCTGACCGAAAAAGTCATAGATATCAAGGTTAAAGTTATCCTTCCAAACTCTAATAACTTCTGGATTCAAAGGTTCTCCTGCTGCCAGGCAATGCCTTAGTTTTAATTTGAATTTACTGAGATCGGTCTGGATCAGCATTCTATAGACTGTTGGTGGCGCACAAAAAGTTGTCACACCGTATCTTTCCATCAGGCCCAGCAGTCCATCAGAGTCAAATCTTCCAGGATTGTCCCACTGGATAATAGCTGCGCCAACTATCATTTGGCCAAAGAATTTTCCCCATGCACATTTAGCCCAACCTGGATCAGAGACTGTCCAGTGTAAATCAGTTGGCTTCAAATCTTGACAGAATCTAGCTGTTACTTCATGTCCAAGAGGATAGGCGTGTGAGTGAAGTACCATTTTGGGGTGTCCGGTAGTACCAGAAGTAAAATAAATCATCAATGGATCTGAACTTTTCGTTTTGATAATTTTATCTTTATCAAGCAAGATTGGCATTTCTTTCATTTTTGCAATGAGATCTACCCAGCCGGACTTAGAGCCATCCATAAGGATTTTGTGTTTTACAAACGTGCATTTTTTTACTGCTTCATCAACTGATTCAGTATGATTAGAATTTGTAATAACACCGACCGCTTCAGAACGATTCAATCTGTATTCAATATCCGTGGTGGTAAGAAGAGCTGTCCCGGGCATTGGAACAATACCAAGCTTGAACATACCGAGCATGCAGTAATACCATTCAGGCACAGAATCAGAAATAAACAAAACTTTATCTCCTTTCTTAAAACCAAGTTCCAACAGGAGATTTGCCACCTTATTTGACTGTACCATCAATTCATAAAAGGTATCGAATTTAGCTGATTCGCCGTCCTTCAAAATTGAAACGAGAGCTAATTTCGTTTTATCAGCTTCCGCCCATTTATCTACGACATCAAAAGCAAAATTATAATATTCCGGTATATTCCATTTCCATTTTTTATAAACATCGTTATAAGTTTGTTTTTCTTCATTTGACATACTGCCTCCAATTTAATGTGAATTTTGAAATAGCTCGTTGTGAGCAAAAGATTGTAGTCTCATATTGACTATAAGAAATAACTCTTTTTTTGGCTTGACTTTAACCGAATCAATTAAATATTTCGATTTCTTAAAGTCCACATTGCCTCCGAAAAATTCGTTTATTTGTCCTTTCTAAGTGATTAGACTGTTTAAATGTCAAGTAATTGTGGGATTTATA
>CAYUTH010000064.1:0-6893 GCA_964447485.1 uncultured Candidatus Cloacimonadota bacterium
TCCCTTGTTTTTACTAAACCATTTAGTTTTTCCTTTCATCTGGTCTCCTTATATCATTTTCAGAAATAACACGTATGTCATTGGATTTTAGTATTGAAGCAGTCACCCCCATGCCTTTTGTCAATTTTTCTTTTAAATAAATGTGATGGGTGCCGCATGAGGGGCTATTTTCTTTGAGGATCGCTGTTTTTATGTTGAGGAGCTGACAAATTTTCAGGGCATCTTCCGCACCCTTTCGAAAGTTTGAAGAGACATTCTCGTTCTGATCGTTTTTGAGATTATCGATTCCTTTGAGGGTCTGAGATCCGTCGCCTTGAATAAAGAAAGAGGCAGGACGAGGTGTTTGTAATCCGCCCAGTTGTTCCGGGCATACTGGGATGAGAATATATTTTTCTCTCAATTCCAAAACTGATTGATCTGTGTTATTACATCCATTATAACAACAACGAAGCCCAAGAAGACATGCACTGACAAGTATCGTTTCTTTCACGGTTATAGCCGATCCTTCCGGCAAAATAATGTCAACAAATATTGACAAAAACTGATTCCAATTCATCAAAACAATGATGATCGAACAGTATAAAACAATAAAGAATTCCAGATGGATCAAGTTGAATGTCAAAAATTCAAAATTCCATGGAAGAATTTATCCTGTCACCTCTTTGGATGACGTGAATACTTTTCTCAAGCAAGTTGAAGATGAGTTCAGAAAGCCCACACATATTGTGTATGCCTACAGATTAATAGAGGAAGATTCCATAAGAGAATATGCGACTGATGCAGGAGAGCCGACTCATTCTTCCGGACCTCCGATCCTGAAGGTGCTTGCAGGCGAGGAGTTGCTGAATGTTCTGCTTGTTGTAGTTCGCTACTTTGGAGGGATCAAACTCGGAATTGGAGGTTTGATAAAAGCATATACTGGGGCAGCTCAGAAGGCAGTTGTAGAATCCCAAATAGTAACAAAAACGAATAAAAAAATAATATTCATTGAAACGAATTACAAAGAACTCGGTGAAATATTATACAAAATCGATCAAATGAAGGGGAAGGTTGTCGAAATAATTCAAGGTGAAAAGGTGAAGATCAAAGCTCTTATCCCGATTTCCTTTTGTACAAGATTTGAAAACACGGAATTGGATTAAAAACTTGACTGAACAGAGCGATGAAATTCATTTAAACAAAATTTTTAGGAGATTATAATGCTCAGAAATAGCAAGGGATTCTCAATTTATACAGTGATAAGCATTATAGCAGTTATTGCTCTGGCGATCATATTACTTGTGCCGCAGTTCTATAATGTGAAGGCACAGGAAAAAACAGACCAGTGTATCGAGAACATGAAAAAGATAAGGGATGCTGTTGATGATTACATGTTTGAGAGAAAACAATCCTTCTCGGGAGATCTTGTAGAACTGGTTCGTACCGGTTATCTGCGCCACGCGTATGAGTGTCCTGAAAATGGGAACGGTGATAAATATATTGCGACAGGTAATTTTGAAACCGGAGAAATTACAGTCATTTGTCCAAACGAAGCTGAATTCCCGAACCATAAATTGTAAAAAAATATTTTATTTTAGAGAAAAACAAAAGGGCGAAATTTCATTCGCCCTATTTTTGTATATTGATATTCTGATTAGATTCGGAAAAACTTACTGCGCCAATCTTTGACTTTTGCATCTTCCTTTATCTTGTTGAACCACTGATTATAGTTTTGATTGAAGAACTGATTCTCGACCTGGATTCTCTGTGCATCCTTTTTGTCTGCAAACTTCGTCATATCAGGATCTTGGAACTCAAGGATCTTGGCAATAAAGAATGCCTTATTTCCTCTTATGACTCCTGTGATTGATCCGGGGGTTTTCAATTCGATCATATCCTGAACGAATTTCGCTTCACGACCTACATCAGGAATGGTGCTTGTTTCTGAAATAAGATCAGTAGTAACAAGTTTTAGATCGTTGTCTTTGACCACCTGGTTAAAATTTTCTGCAGTGAGGACAGGAGCAATTGCATCGGCTTCTTTCTTTTTCATTTTCATCTTTTTTTGCAGCGTAAGTTTATCATAGATTTCTTTTTTCACATCTTCAAGAGGTTTGAAATGATCTCCAATTTCATAAGAGATCTGTGCTATGTAGTAGTCACCCTGGTCACTTCGATAAGGAGGTGCGACATCCCCAATTTTATTTTTGAAAGCAAAATCTATGAGCATCTGTACTCTGCCTATTCCCTGAATGTAACCTGCAATTTCTGTAAAAGGTTGTGTCTCTTGTATTTCCAACGCATGATCTGCCGCAACTACTGCGAAGCTATCTATCAGAGAACTTTCATAAAAATTCTGAGCGATTGTTTCAAGGTCTCTGCGCGCATCTGCACCGGGTTCGACTTTGATAAGTATGTGGCTCGCCTTCATCTCTTCAACACCATTCTCATTGGTTCTTATATCAGTTGCTTTAATGACATGCCAGCCGAATTGAGTTTTTACAGGTTTGCTGATTTCATTGAGTTTTAGGGCAAAGGCAGCATCTTCGAATTCTTTCACCATTTTTCCTTTTTGGAAATAGCCAAGATCTCCACCCTGAGGGGCTGATGGACCTTCTGAATATTCTTGTGCAAGTGTAGCAAAGTCATCACCGGAAATTGCATATTCATATATCTTATTGATCTTGTCTTCTGAAGTTTTTGTGTCTTCGGGACTGGGTGTTAAGGGAATTGTCACATAGCGAAATTTACGTTGCGGACTCTCATTATAATTTTCAAGATTCTTGTTATAATACTCAGCAACTTCTTCATCGGAGACGTACACGGAATCGATCTGATCTGCTCCAAATACAATAATGTCTGCCTTAACTTTTGTTTCTTTTTTTATGAAATCTTCCATCACCATCTGCTCGGTGATGATGACATCTGCATTCACAAAACTTCTGAGCTTATCATACTGCAGGAGTTGCTCGTAGTAGTTGGAGAGCCAGTTCCAGTCAATCTGAGGATTCTGCAATGCCTGTAAATATTTACTCTTATCAAATTGCCCTTCAGTCTGAAAAGCTTCATAGGAAGTGATCATTTCAGGCGGTTCATTGATCATCTTAGTAGCTACTTCTTTGGGAGAAACCTGGATATCAAATTTGCTGATCTGCTTTTCAAGAATGATCCTCTGCACGAGCTGATCCCATGTTTGATCATTTAATCTGCGATACATAGCATCGTCGATCTCTTTGCCTTGATTGGCGGGATCCTGCATGTAATTTGTATAGGTGTTCTGTAATAATTTATAATATTCATCATATTTTATTTTCTCACCTGCAATTCGCCCCACATAGGGCTTCTCCTGGAAAACACTGCTGATTCCCATTGTTGCCATACCACCGATAAATACAATTGCAATGATCCAGATAACAGGACGAGAAATACCACGCATTTTATCTAACATAAAGATAGACTCCTTAAAGAATATATTAGTGGATAAAATTTTTTGGGGTGCAAAATTAATGCAAGTTTTTTAACTAATGAGTTTTATGAACTTGAATATATATTATTATTGTGCAAAATGATGAAAATCCTTTTTTTGAGCGATGTAGTGATAAAATGGACATTTTTTATGATGTATAAGTAAAAGAGATTATAAAGGCATTTTTTATGAAAAAGAAAACATGTAACGATTACCCTGAAAGAGAGAGGATGAAGATGAGATGTAAAATAATAATTCTATTTATTTTATTCCAAGTGTTCATTACAAATTTTCTTATTGCCGACACCCATATACCTCCCGGTGACGTAAGCGGCACATGGACTATTGACGGAAGCCCCTATATTGTTGATGGATATGTAATAGTTCCTGTTGATAGCACATTGATAATTGAGCCAAGTGTATTTGTCATTTTTTCAACTAATAATGGATTACGGATTAAGGGGAAATTAATATCAGAAGCCACCGAGAATGATTCGATAGTATTTACTGTTCAAGATACCACAAATAATACAGGCATAGGTTTTTATCATACCGATATAACAGATCAAGATAGCTCAAAGATATCATATTCCATATTTGAACATGTTGGTGTGCATTTTGATAAATCTTCAAACATAGTATTTCAAAAAAGTAGAGTAAGTAAATGTATGGCTTATGGGGGTGTTCATTTCGACGAAGTTTCGTGCCCAACACTTATGGATGTTACAATTAGCAACAATTCATCAACATCATATGGAGGTGGTATATATTGTACGGATGGCTCATGTCCGAGGTTGAAAAATGTAACGGTTGTTGGTAATAATCCTAATGGTATTTGGTGTAGTTATAATTCAGATCCAATAATAGAGAATTCAAATATTATAGATAATACTGGAATGGGGATATGTTGTACTTATTACTCGGGTACCAGTTTGTATAACGTGACTATCTCAGGGAATTCGCAGGGTGGAGTTATAAGTTGTAGTTATGGTAATTCGAATATTATTATTGAAAATTCTAAAATATGTAATAACAGCGGAGGAGGTGGGATTCATACTGATGGTACAAAACTCACGCTAAAGAATGTTCTTATAGCAGGAAATAATTGTGATGACCTTGGTGGTGGTGGCATGTCTGTTACCGGGGATGATGAGATAGACTTATATAATGTTAAAATAATTGGAAATACATCGAGTTATGATGGGGGAGGATTTTATGCAGGATATGGTGTTTTTGTAATAAATATGTTCAATGTTTTGATCGCAAATAACTATGCATGGAATTCGGGAGGTGGTATTAATATTGTTGATGGTCCTATACTACGAGCAAGAAATGTAACGATATGTGATAACTCGACTGATGGATTGGGGGGAGGTCTTATGTGCCAGCTTGAAGCTGAAGCTGTTTTATACAATAGTATCGTCTGGAATAATAGCAATGGTGAGATAATCGAGTATTGGACAGGAGATGATGCGGTAAAAGTGTATTACTCTGATGTGCGTGGTGGATGGAGTGGTCCAGGTAGTAATAATATAAATAGTTATCCGCAGTTTGCAGACACCCTCTATCATCTTTCTGAGTATTCACCTTGTGTAGATACAGGAAATCCTGATACAGTTGGACTTTCCATACCACCCTGGGATCTTGATGGTCATGTGCGTATATGGGATGGAAATGGAGATGGGATTGCAATAATAGATATGGGAGTATATGAATATGATGCTCCTGTATATTCTGTTCATGAACCCGAGATGCCGGAACAAAGTTTGATTCATAATTATCCTAATCCTTTCACGGAATCAACCACAATATCATTCCTGAAAACCACCCGGCTTCTCTACGATACGCCGGGGCAGGCGGAGATAAGAATTTACAACATAAAAGGACAGCTTGTGCGCAATCTCCCCATCATCTCTTCGCCACATCGCTCCATCTCTGTAGCCTGGGACGGCAGAGATAACAGAGGTAAGGAAGTAGGCGCCGGTATCTACCTCTACAAACTTACTGCCGATAAAAAGGAAACGATCAAGAAAATGGTGATCATAAGATAAATTCTGTAAATACTCACCCAGAGTTTATTTATTGACAAATTTCACCTGACTTTATTTAACAAACCCCATGAGTACTGATAATGAAATTTTGTATCGAATTTTTAAGGATGATGCCGAACGCTCCGGCATGGACATGAAGGACTTTTATCATAAAAGAAGAAAAGGCTTGTATCCTTTCCGAACTCCCGAAGGAGAGGTTGTGTGGCTAAAAAAAGAGCAGTTCCGTATTATGTCTGTTGTGAAACGACCCCATGCGAAGCCATCTAAGGGAAGCAGAAAAAATGAAAAAGATAAGGGATCGTTTTTTACCCCGGAAATGGTGAGAGCTTTCATCGTGACGGGAAGTGGGATTGTAATTCTATTCTTTATTGTAAAACTTATACAGGTCTTACATATTTTTTAAAGCTTTCTGAAGTTCAACTTTTTTTGACGGAATTTCGGATTTAGATTTTACTAAAATCGGCTTGCCATAGATCATCTTAACAGGAGAGAAGGGTTTGGGGATCATAAAATTATCCCAGCTATTCAGTTGCCACTTTGATTTCATAATAAAAATTCCGGGAATTATTGGCTTACCGGTTTTATAGGCAATGAGGAGTGCGCCGTCTTTCACGATTTCTTTGGGACCGGTCGGACCGTCCGGCGTGATCGCAATATCATATTCTTTTGAAATTGCAACGGCTTCTTTGAGCGCCTTCACTCTTCCACGACGCGATGAGCCGCGGATAGTGCCGAATCCTAACCCGGTTATGACCCTGGCAATATATTCACCATCCTGATGCTGAGAAATGAGCACATGAACAAGCTGATTTCTATGTGTATAAGCAGGAATGAGCATCCTGTTATGCCAAAAAGTATAAATCACTTTTCCGTATGATTCTCTTGCAAATGATAGATTTTCTTTATTATACACCTTGATTCGCAGCGTCCCCATGAGAAGTTTGATGATCGAGGGACCAAATTTTTCGACGAGATGAAGAAGTCTTTTACGTTTCATGGATCATGGATAGTGCAACGAATGCAACTTTTTCAGACGTGTTAAATTTTCCCAGTTTCTCTTTTATGATGCGGAGCTCACTTTTTGTATTTTCATAGGAGGTCACATCTTCAAGAAATAGGCGAACTGCTTTTGTGATGTTCTCGGCAGAAGCAGCTTGTTGAATGAGTTCGGGCACCACTTTTTTGCCGATCACAATATTCGCAAGAGCGATCATCTTTATCTTAATAAAAGCCCGTGCGATAAGATACGAAAGGGAAGAAGTCTTGTATATGACTACCATTGGTGTTCCAAGATAGCCGGTTTCCAATGTAGAGGTTCCGGATTTGCACACCACGATCTTACAGAATTTCATGAGCGGGTGAGTATCATGAATGATCGCCACATCATTTTTTACAGG
>CAYUTH010000064.1:6993-11195 GCA_964447485.1 uncultured Candidatus Cloacimonadota bacterium
TATTCGACATCAGCGCCAATTTCTTCGTAAAGTTTCTTTTCAAAGGGAAATATTACAGCGATCTTATCCGAGTATTCGGCAATTTTATGAATACGCTTTTTTTTCCACGCCCACACCTGGGGACTGATATAATACAGCACAGGTATTCCAAATGTGTGGCAAATCTTTGCAATGCGAATATTCATGCCGGGATAGTCAACAAGTAGAGCAAGATCGGGCTTTCGGGCTTTAAATTCGGTTTTGAGCTTTCGAAATACTTTCATAATAAATCCAATATGTCCGATCACTTCCACAAAACCTATTATGGAAAATTTTGAAAATGGAAATATTGATTCGAATCCCTGTTCTTGCATCAATGGACCGCCGATACCCCAAATATGAAGAAAGGGTTCTTTCTTTTTGAGCTGCTTTATTACTTCTGCAGCATGAACATCTGCGGAGCGCTCACCAACGAGCATGAAAATATTTTTCATAGAAGCAAGACAATAGCGTGACTTTAATCGTCAAGAAAAAGAAAAGGAATAGTGTATGATAATTTCGCAAACACAAAAACTTGACTGTCAAAATATGTGAAAAATAAGTAGCACCATAAAAGGAACTGCGAGTTCCTACCTTATGACGCCACGGCTGTTGATAAGGTGAAAAAATAATTTCAATAAATATTGAAAGTGAACCGCAGTCGTTCACTTTTTTTATTTGGAGGTGTCAGATCGCAATAAATAGACGGTTTAAACCCTGGAAACAGCGGGAAAGCTATAAGAACGACAAAAAAATTAATGCAAAAATTACTGCGAGAAAGGTTCGTTTGATTGGTCCCGATAAGGAAGCTCTGGGCATCGTTTCGACCCAGGATGCTCTTGATAAAGCCCGAGAATATGGCATGGATCTTGTGGAGATCGCCCCGAATGCGAATCCACCGGTTTGCAAGATAATCGATTACAGCAAACTGCTTTTTGAAGAGTCCAAAAAAGCTCGTGAGGCAAAAAAGAAACAGAATTCCACACAGCTGAAAGAAGTCAAATTCCGCCCCAGAACCGATGAGCATGATTATAATTTTAAGGTCAAGCACATCAAAGAATTCCTTGAAAAAGGAAATAAGGTCAAAGTCACTATTCAATTCCGCGGAAGAGAAATGGCTCATAAAGAAATGGGTTGGGAACTGATCAAAAGAATTCAAGAAGAACTTGATGAGTTTGGTGATTTTGAGCAGGAACCAAGAATGGAAGGTCGTTTCCTCATTGGTTTCGTTTCACCCAAAAAGATCCAAAGCTAGCGAACCATAGCAGTAAAAGTCATAGTAAGGAGTTTTAATAATGCCAAAACTAAAAACAAGAAGAGCAGCGGCAAAACGTTTCAAAAAGACAGCGAATGGTAAGATCAAAAGAAATAAAGCGTATCGCGGTCATTTTATGGAAAAGAAATCATCTGATCAAAAATCCAACCTACGCAAGGGCGGATATGTTGCAAAAGCCGATGAAAAACGTGTGAAGAACATGTTAGCATCATAAATATTACATTTTTAAGGAGTTGTTATGGCTAGAGCAAAAAATAAAGTAGCTTCCAGAAACAGAAGAAAGAAAATCCTCAAAGAGGCAAAAGGTTACAGGGGTGGCAGAAAGCTCTATCGTGCTGCTCGTGAGGCAGTTGAGAAGGGTTGGCAGTATGCCTATCGCGACAGAAAAGCCCGTAAAAGAGAGTTTAGAAGATTGTGGATCATCCGCATTAATGCCGCGGTGCACGAGCATGGATTGAGTTACAGCCAGTTTATGAATGGCCTTAAGGAACTGAAGATCGAGATCAATAGAAAGATGTTATCCGAACTTGCGATAAACAATCCTGAAGCTTTTGAAAAAATTGTTGGTGACGTGAAGAAAAAATTAGGAAAATAAGCTATCGTGAAAGAACAAATACACGAGATTTTAGAAGAAGCGAGAAGCAGTATTCCTTCTTGCGGATCAGATAAGGATCTGGAAGAGCTTCGAATTAAATATCTTGGTAAAAAAAGTTCTCTTTCAGATCTCCTTAGTAAGATCGGAACTGTACCCAAAGAGGAACGCCCCGAGATGGGGTCCCTTCTTAATAAAGTAAAGAAAGAAATCGCGCAGCTCATTGAAAACAAGAAGATCGATCTTCAAGAAAATGCAGATGCTGCCAAAGTACAGGGCTTAGATGTCACAATGCCGGGAAGACCGCTTCCAATTGGTGCAAAGCATCCTTTGTATCAAATATGGGAAGAGATCGAAGATATCTTTATCAATCTGGGATTTGAAGTTGCAGAAGGTCCGGAAATTGAAAGTGAATACTACAATTTCGACGCACTGAACACTCCAAGCTGGCATCCGGCAAGAAATCCTCAGGACACTTTCTATCTAAAAGGCGGCATGCTTCTGAGAACCCAAACATCACCAATGCAGATACGCGTGATGGAGAAGCATAAACCTCCCATTAAAATAATATCTACAGGCAGATGTTATCGTGTTGATAAAGTTGATCCTTCGCATTTACCGGTGTTCCACCAGGTTGAAGCGCTTATGGTTGACGAGGGCATCACAATGTCGGATCTGAAAGGTGCGCTTGATTCCCTTGTAAAAAGAATTTTCAGCGCGGATACGCGTTCCCGTTTTCGCCCGCACTTCTTTCCTTTCACAGAACCGAGTGCAGAAATAGATATCCTCTGTATAAGCTGCAAAGGCAAAGGTTGTAAACTCTGTAAGAATTCCGGTTGGCTCGAGATGGGTGGCGCTGGAATGGTTGATCCTGCAGTTCTCGAAGAGGTCGGTTATGATCCTGAAAAATATACAGGATATGCCTTTGGTTTAGGAATGGAACGTATTGCAATGCTTCGGTACGGCATCTCGGATATTAGAAAATTAGTAACGAATGACCTGAGAATATTGAGTCAATTCCAATAAGGACATTTTACCCAAGAGATTATCATGAAAATAAGTTATAATTGGCTGAAAGAATTAGTTCCGATACAGTTGGGCATTGATGAGTTTTGTGAGAAACTCACTATGTTTGGACTCGAAGTAGAAGAGGTCATTCAGCCCGGAAAAGAACTTGAAAATATTGTTATCGGTAAAGTTATTTCTGTCGAACAACATCCCAATGCAGACAAACTGAGTCTGTGCCGGGTTGAAGTTGGCGAAGAAGAGCCGCTGAGTATTATTTGCGGAGCTCCCAATGTGGTTAAAGACATTCTCGTCCCGGTCGCGAAGATCGGAGCAAAACTTGGTGACTTCAAAATAAAGAAGGCAAAACTTCGAGGTGTAGATTCTTTTGGTATGATTTGTTCGGAGAGCGAACTGGGCATTTCTGATAACCATTCCGGTATTATGATAATCGAGCAGGACATCGCGCCAGGAACGCCTTTTGCAGATGCAATGGGAATGAATGATCATATCATTGAAGTCGAAGTAACGCCAAACAGACCCGACCTTCTCGGCATGATCGGAGTAGCGCGTGAAGTCGCAGTCATGCTCGATACAGACTATGAACCTCCTGAAATTGCTTTTGAAGAATCTGATAAGAAAACGGCTGACGAGATTTCAGTTATTATTGAAGATACCGAGAAATGCCCCCGCTATTGTGCACGAATGGTTAAAGGAATTACTGTTCAACCTTCTCCGGTATGGATGCAGAGAAAATTGATCTCATCTGGTCTTCGTCCCATCAATAATATCGTAGATGTCACAAATTATGTGCTTCTCGAATACGGTCATCCCTTGCATGCCTTTGATTACACGAAGATAAAAGATAAAACTATCGTTGTTCGATCTGCAAAAGAAAAAGAGAAAATGATGCTTCTCGATGATACCGAACTTACGCTTCATTCCCACAATCTGCTTATCGCCGACAAAAAACATCCGCTCGCGCTTGCCGGTATTATGGGAGGGCTAGACAGTTCTATAAATGATACTACAAAAGATGTTGTTATCGAATGCGCATATTTTGATCCGAGGAATATTCGTGCATCAGCACTTGAATACGGATTGCAGACAGAATCCTCATACCGTTTCGAAAGAGGTATGGACCCGAATGGTTTGACTGAAGTCATTGACAGAGCTGCACAGCTTATGCAGCTTACCGGCGGAGGAGAAATATCGAGCGGAATTGTGGATTGCTATCCTCATAAAATTATTCCTAAGATTTTACCGCTTCGTGTGTCCCGTGCAAACAGTATCCTTAACGCAAAGATGTCC
>CAYUTH010000065.1:0-11191 GCA_964447485.1 uncultured Candidatus Cloacimonadota bacterium
TCAATCTTGCAAAGCAGATGTTAAATAAATAAATGGTGCAGAAGCATCAAAAAATACATAAGGGGGTCACATGAAAATACTTGCATGGATTTGTGGTATTCTCGCTGTGATCATGGTCATCTTCGCTGGTATCATGTGGTTATTTGGTGTTGTTCCTTTCCTTGGTGTTACCAAAGGCATCAACTACATTCACTTTGCCAATACCCTTGTTCTCTTCACCATTGCATTCATCCTTTGTGATAAGAAAAAGGAGTAGCACAGACGTAGATGCCTGTTAAAGCCATTCTATTTGATCTAGACGGTGTAATTGTCGACACACTTCATTTTCACTTTCTTGCCTGGCAGGAAATGTTTCGTAAATGGGGCGGTGAGGTCCAAGAACTCACCGTCCTTCTTCATGAAGGAAGAAGCTCACGAGAAATCCTTCCCCTCCTGATTGAGGAAGCAGGTATTGACATTCCCGAAGATCAGCGTCATGATTTTATCGAAACAAAACGCGCATATTACCGCTCTATCGTTGACGTGCAATTTTATCCTGAAGCAAAAGAAACACTAAAAAGACTTCATAAAGAGGGATATACTCTTGCACTGGTAACCGCCTGTGCCAAGAAGAACATGAACCACGCACTCTCGGAAAATGAGTTAAAACTTTTTGATGTGATCATTACCGGAGATGACATTCCTCGCGCAAAGCCGAATCCCGATCCCTACGACATAGCTAGGAAAAAACTTGGATTGGGAAAAGATGAATGCCTGGTTATTGAAAATGCGCCGCTTGGTATCGAATCAGGAAAGAATGCGGGTATAAAGGTTGCAGCCATTGCAACAACGCTCCCCAAAGAATATCTCAAGGGAGCGGATTATTATCTTACTACTTTAAACGATATTTTTCAGTATTTGAAGTAAATTTACAAAAACAATTCTCGCAGCTTTTCAGTATTTCCAATTAATTCTTTTGGTTTTCCCTCAAATGCAATCTTTCCGAGTTTGATCGAATAGGTTCTGTGTGAGATTTTCAATATTTCGTTTACCTTTTGTTCGACTATTAACAATGAAGTATTTGATATTTTATTTATGTCGGTTATTTTTTCAAAAACATCGCTCAACAAATTAGGTGCTAATCCCAATGACGGCTCATCAAGGAGTAGAAGTTTTGGTTCAGGAATGAGAGCCCTTGCGATAGCAAGCATCTGCTGCTCTCCGCCACTCAATTTTCCTGCAAGTTGCTTCATTCGTTTTTTCAAAACAGGAAAAATTTCATAAGTCAGCTCAATTCTCTCATGTAATTTACTTTTACGAAGTACATATCCTCCGAGTTCAAGATTATCTTTGACGGTAAGTTCATCGAATACTCTATTACCCTGGGGAGCAATAGTAATGCCGTTCTTTATATTTTTCGCAATAGAATTACCTTTGATGGACATATCATCGAATATAATGTCCCCTACCCATAAAGGCAGTACTCCGCATATTGCTTTCAGAATAGTGGATTTACCTGCGCCGTTTGGTCCGATAATAGATACTATCTCGCCATCAGCAACTTTTAGCGAAACATCAAAAAGCACCTGCTTCTTATCGTATCCGGTTTCTATATTTTTAATTTCTAACATTGAGATTAATCCAAATATGCTTCGATAACCTTCGGATCATTTCGAACCTCTTCAGGTTTACCTTCACTGATTTTCTGCCCTGCATCCATAAAAATAACTCTGTCGCATACTTCTGTAATTGCATCCATGTTATGCTCTATGATGATCACGGATTTGCCTTCTTCAGGAAGCATCTTTATTATCTTGATTATTTCATCGATCATTGCAGGATTTATTCCGGCGATCGGTTCATCAAGCAACAATAACTTTGGCTCGGAAGCCAAACAGCATACTATGCTCAACAATTTCTGCTGCCCATATGACAGATCGTTTGCCAGATCATGAGACTTGCCCTTTAAACCGGCAAAATCCAGCAATTCCACAGCTTTTTTTCTATTTTCTGCTTCTGTTGCTTTCACTTTTTTATTTCTGAGAAAAATATTCTCCAGACACTCACCTGGTTGTTTGCTGAAAGATAAGAGCACATTATCCAGAACAGTCATTTGTCGTATTAACCTGAGATCCTGGAAGGTTCTTGAAATCCCAAGATTATTGATCTTATATGCCGGTTTTTTTGAAATATCTTTTTTATTAAAAACTATTGATCCCGAATCCTGATTAATGAATCCAGTAATAACATTAAAAAGTGTTGATTTCCCTGCCCCGTTCGGACCTATCAAACCAACGATCTCTTGCCTCTTTACTGCACAGCTAAAATCATCGAGTGCAACGATTCCGTTAAAGTGTTTATTGCATTTTTTGATTTCTAAAAGATTATTCATTTTCACTATTTCTGTTAAAACTATATTCCCCGATGAAGCCCCTTGGGCGCCATAACATAAACACAACCAGAAGTCCGCCATATAGCATTTGCCTGATATTCGCAGCCACGGAATTTGGCAACCCGACAAAACGCAGCAATTCCGGCAGCATAACCAGAACGATCGCTCCCACAACAGACCCTTTCAAATTTCCCGCACCGCCGATGATCACAATTGAGATGATGAAAATAGATTCATTCACCGTAAAACTGGTAGGATCGATATAGGTTATATACGTCGCATAAAGCACACCTGCAAGAGAAGCAAGCGCTGCGCTTACCATAAATATTTTCACTTTAAAAGCGGCAACGTTCTTACCGAGTGATTGAGTAAATACTTCATCTTCGCGGATGGCTTTTAGAATCCGACCATAAGGCGAAGAGACGATCCTATATGCAATAAAATATGTGAAGGATGCTAGAATGGTTGTAAGAACTAAAAAACTCCAATGATTATCTATTTTCAATCCGAAAATTACCGGTTGCGGAATTCCCGGAAGCCCCATGGGACCACCTGTGAAAGAGACAAGATTATTCAGTACACTGAAGGTGATGATCTGAAAAGCAAAGGTTGCAATAATAAAATAATCATCCTTAATTCGCAAAGACGGAATTCCAACAATAGCTCCAAATGCACCTGCTGCGATAATCGAAAGTAATATATTCAAAATAAAAGGAGTATGCACATGGAGAGCCAGCAGGGCTACTACATATGCACCGATACCGTAGAAAGCTGCATGTGCCATGGAAAGAATTCCTGTATAGCCAGCCAACAGGTTTAGTGATACAGAAAGAATGACGTATATTCCGATCAATATAAAGATGTGTAACAGATACGTCATGATCCGAATCCCTTCCTGAAAGCATCGAACATATGATAGATTTCTTTACTCTTAACGGAGTCATATTTAGATATTTTCTGAATAACAGTTGAAAATTCATCCTGAAAATGCTCAAGAAAAGAAACGACAAATCCCTGCTCTTCTTTTTGCAGGTATTGTTTCAAATCTGTTCCAATCAAAAATGCACCCCGATCTTCATAATCGATTTCCATGGGAATAGTTACATCAAACCTTCTTTCGCTTATTTCTAATGATTCATAATTCTGAAAGATAAAAATTATGTCTTCAATATCTTTAGTAATATTTTGATTAATTCCTCTATCCAAAAAAGCTAATATTTTGGTGAAGAGTAAAATGTGTAATGGAACGATCGGAATAGATAAACCCGGCAGAATTTCAATTCGTTTTGAGTTTTCCAGAAGACGATCAAAACCAAAAACATTAAGAATATATCCCGAACCGGGTAATGTGAGTAAACCATCCTTAACTTCACTGATTAAATAAGGAACAATATCCAGAACAGTACCCTGAAATAAAAATCTCAATTCAAAACGATCTTCTTTAAACCCTAAATCGATAAGTTCTTTCTTTATTTCCTCGAAATCTTTCCAGGATTGTGATTGAAGCGTGATATCAATATCTTGAGTTGGTCGATGATCTGATGCTACCGGAAAATCAATCAGGATGCGAGGAACCTGTGCTCCTATTAAAGTATAATTTATTCCTTTTTCCCGAAAATAGTTATCGAGTACTGTGAGAGTCGCGATCAATTCAGGTTCTAATTTCATTTAAAAAATCTTTTTTATATATTTATTAAAAATGATTTCTGCTGTTTCAATCGCTCTATCATTACCTTGATAGAGAAGTTCGGCATACATCATTATGGGTAATACAAGTGGAACAGAAAAAGAATTATCCTGAAGTATTAATCGATCTGAATATAAGTTAAAAAGGCGTATATTGTATTCTTTTGCCGGTGCTAATTTTAGATGTTTGATCACTTCTATCATTTTATCTTCAGGAATAAACAGATCAATGCATCCAGCTTTGAAATATTGAGAGAGAATTTCTGCTCCTGTTTCTCCCCCGAATGCAAAATCAATCGTATTGTTTTTTAGAATTTGAGCTATTTTTTGAATATCCATTTTGGGAGAAATTTTATAGGTTCCTATCACAATATTTGGTCGTAATCGTTCTCCATAATTCTCTACCCACTTTTCGAATAACTTTTTTTTATTATGAATTTCAAATTTATTCCGGCTGGACTTTATAATAAATCCGGTACCCTTTAATTCATTTATTATTGTTCCTGCTCTACCCAATGATATACCGGACATCTGCGCCAAATCTCTGAGAGAGTAATTGATCGCATCTTCGTGTGTCAATAACAAAGGTAATAATTGCAGACCTTTTGGTTGGAATATCGCTGTTGCCTGCTTTTCTTTTGAAATTTTTAAAGTATTTCCTTGCACATCTACATAAATTTGATTCGGAATGTTGAGAAAAGCATTCCCCTGGGAATCGATAAAATTCACATTATTTTTTTTCAGATCTTCGGCAATCGAAGAATTTACATATTCGGCAAATAATATGAAGTTTTCATTGCTATTCTTATGATATATATATAATTGTTCAGGAATGGGTCTTTTGATTATTCTCCTAATTTCATACACAAAAAGCAATTTTCCTTTAACAATATGAACCTCTAGTAAACCATCTATTCTATGATCTTTTGTATTTATTTCACTCTTCTTAATTTTGATCTCTTTGACAGGAGCTAATGCTTTCAATCTCTCGAGACAACGATTCAGGATATTTTTTTCATTTTTCATTTTAACTACACGCTCAATATATTTTTATGTTCAATCTGATTGAACATGCTTAATTATTGAACACTCAATTTTGAGTCAAGAAAAATTCAATCTTACTTCAGCATCAAACTGAGTTGTTGAAAACGATCGATATGTTTGAATGATCGATCCGATCGATCATAGCTTTTTTTCGATCACGATAATCAGAACCAAAATTAGCATTCAAACTCTTAAGTAAAATATTATACATCTCTGTGCTCTCTGTGTGCTCTGTGGTGAAATTTATACACTAACTTTCTTTATCCTCTTCCCGAAGAATCCTTCCGGCTTGAACAATAAGAACAATAAAAGTATCACAAAAGCTATCGCATCTTTCCATTGCGAACTAATATACCACACACCGAAGTTCTGCGCAAAACCAAGCAACAAAGCCGCACATACCATGCCCTTGATATTATTTCCACCCACGATCATTACGACCACTCCCATGAGCAGCGCATTCATTCCCATTGTTGGTGTCATGTCCACATCCAATGCAACAAGGATACCTGCAAGAGCTGCCAGCCCGGAACCGATAGCAAAGGACCATAATATTACACGATTTGTATTAATGCCTGTATATTCCGCCAGTTCCCTATCGCTCGCGACAGCTTGCATAGACCTGCCAAGTTGCGTTTTTTTATAGAACAGAATTATGAGAATAGTTACTACAATTGCTGTTATAATGATTACAATTTGAATGGGTGTGATCCGCGCACCGAAAATATTAATGCCCTCTTTTACCACACCTGAACGAACTGATTTAGTATTATCCCCAAAAAGCATTGAAATGAGATTTTGAAGAAAAATGTATATGCCTAATGAAGCAAGCAGCATAACAATTGATGATGTACCTTTTCCGCGTAAGGGTTTGTAAATGAATGAGTCGATTGAGCAGCCGAGAATGACAGCACACATTATTGCAGGAGGAATTGCAACATATATTGGAAAACCTAGTAATTTATGGAAGAGAAAAGTGAAATAGGCTCCTGATGTGAAGACTACTGCGTGGGCGAAGTGGAAGAAGCGAGTAGTTGAATAAATAAGTGAAAAGGAAATTGCAATAAGTAATATAACAGATGAAGTTATAAAAACATTAATGAAAACCTGGATTATTACATTGTTAATCATAATTTTAAAGATTTAATAATTAAATCTTTGGAATCCTTACCAAATGATTCAAAATTAAAACCACCCCAATATTCAATACTATTGAATCCATTATTGGTAAACATATCTATCAATTCATCTTTATTATATAAGTGTATATTAAATTTATATGAAATATTTTTTTGATTAAATTTATTATGAAAAGAATATTCTCCCTCATAAATCCTTTCATCTTCATGAAAAAATGATTGCTTTTTAAATGTGTATTTTGAATCTTCTTCTTTAATAAATAAATTTTGAGGATTATTCACTTGTTGAAATAAAAATAAACCTCCAGGTTTTAAAATGTTATTTATAGATTTAATAATTCTATTATTATCTCGGTCATTGTAATATCCAAAAGATGTACCAAAGAAAAATACTAAATCAAAATCGCCTTTTTCTAAGAATCTTACATCTTTACACATAAAATTAATATTAGTGTTTTGTTCTTTGTTTGTTTTTTTAGCTATTTGAAGCAATTCTGATGATTTATCAATACCAGTTAAATATTTATAGTTTTCATTTGCTAATTTGAATGCAATCCTACCATAACCACAACATAAATCACATATCACTTCATTTTGATTGCAAAAGTGGTTTATAAAATTCTTTATATTAATAATATTATCAGTTTTAAGTTGATCAAAACGATAATACAAATCGTTAAAGAAATTGTTGCTCCAATGTATCATACGCTAACAAATTGAAAAAAAATATTAAATGCACGAAAAAATATATTCACTATGTACGCTTTATGGTAAAATATTGGTTTAAAAATTTACCGTGTAATAATGGATTGAAAAGAATAGGATCGCTAATTTGTATCCCATTATCATACAAGATAGTTTTCACATCTACAGTCAATTCTGAATTAAAATCGTTCATAACATTAGTGATACTACAAGAATTGAAAAAATAATTTATCTCTTCTACTGTTTTTTTCATATCAGGTAAATAAACGATTTTTTGATTTTCATCAAAAAAGACACCGAGGAAAGTATTGTGTTTTCCATAATGAAATGGAGTTTCAATAATCATTGTCAGGATTTTGATTTTATCCACACAATTAACCAAACAAGCACCCTTTTCTATAATATTAGAAATTTCAGATATCCACTTAATACATTTCTTTTCATATGTTTTATACATCTTTAAAGTAAAAGCTTTCGTGAAGTATTTTACAGTATAATCTTGGAAAAAATCTAATACTGCCTCAATAGTTTTCAGAATTTTAGAAGCACAATCTTTGTTTTCACAATTATTACATACTGAAAACTCACTCCTTACATCTTTCATTAATACTGAAAAGTTAGCTTCAGTAGATAAAGCCCTATTTCTCCTGATATCAATAGCATCCAATAATCTTAAAATTGCACAAAGTAATCTCAAATTCACTTTGTGATTTTTATTTCCAAATTTTACTTCTGAGTAAGATGGTAAAGTAACATTATATGGATTCTCTGGAAGTTTTTTCCCAAGTTTGGTAGTTTGAATTTTACTAGAAATTTTAGCTTTTTTTTGATGATAAGAACTAATAACTACAGCTGATTTGAGAAATGGTAATAAATCTTCATTATTAGTATCAAAGCAAAACATTTTTAATAAATGATTATTATAATCATTTTCATGAAATACTTTTCTTAAAGATTTCAATAAATAAAATCCGTGTGTTTTTTTTCTTTTAAAAATATTTTCAAAGTTTATTTTTTTTACTGGTAATATAGTTAATCCGAAATCATGTATCCAACATGACAGAATTAAGATAAAAAATGAAATCGGATCAAAGTTACATTTTAGTAATCTATCTGAATTATTCCAAATTAAATTAGTAGCAAGATGAGAAAGATTTTGCGCATGGTTAAAACCATGAGATGTTATAACAGATATTTTTTCGAAAGAATCCCACTTAATATCTTGATTTTTTTCACAATCGAATTTTCTAAGCCAGCTGGTAACAGGTTTGTATTGTTTTCTAAAATAAGTTAACATAGATCCGTAATCACAATCATTACATATAAGATTTAATTCTTGGTTAAGAAAAGCAGGGAATTTAAATATATCTTGATTTAATAATTTACGACAATTATTTGTTAATAACTGATAAATTTTGGGAATTAATATATTTATAAATAATTCATCTATATCAGATTCAAAATGAATATAAACGATTACGTTACCTGAAGCTATTAGTAGTAAATTCTTTGAACTCCCGAAAAAATTTTTTTCCGCTTTAAGTACAGATGGGTCATATTCTGGATTAGTGTCTATATCATACTCTGAATGTTTTTGCCAATTAGTAAAAAATATCACGGAAATCCCGCCTCTAGAAAGGTCTAATATTCTTGAACAAGCCCCACTAGGTACAGAAACAGGAGTAATTTGATTTGGTAATCCCCAAGTTGCATCTTTCAGTATTTCTAAGTGCTTTTTACTTTTTATTCTATCCAGTTGGTCTTTAAAAAAATAATACTTTAATGTTATATCATTTTTAGTTTCATCTTTTATTTCTTTTAGTTCATAATCTATTAAAAACCCAATATTATGAAGTTTTACAATATCTTCGTCATTAGCTTCTTCAGTAATTAGTTTATAAATGCAAATTCTCAAGAAATTTAAAATATGATCTGTATATTTTTCTTGCGGAAAAAATAAATTCCTTTCTGGATTGTGAAAATTTAATACTAAATCCAACATGATATATCCTCAGCAAAAACATCTTTTGTTACAGCATAAGTTCTACACCTACATCCATAACAATTTTCGTATTTACAATCTCTGCATTTTCCTTTAATATATTTTTTAATATTCCTTAATTTCTTTAATAAGGAATGGTTCCAAATTTTTGATAGTCTTTTTTCCCTTACATTACCAACATTTTCATAAATGCCATAACATGGTCTAACGTTACCATAATAATCTACCAGCATACTATAATACAACGAGTTACATTCGAAAGCAACATATGGTGGTTTAGGAACCCAACGATAACCAAATTCTTTTTCATCAATATCTTTAATCTCTTCAAATTTATTCTTGAGTTCTTCAATAGAAATCTGCAAATCTTTTTCATGTTCTCTTGCTTCACCACAAAAAAGTGCTTGGCACACAAAAGGAAATATATTATTCATTCTAGAGTAGCGAAAAAGATCACAAATTTCATGATAATTTGGTTTAATCATAAATAAATCCAAAGCTAATCGAGTTGGATTACATTTATTAAATCCCATTTCTTTCATATTATCTAAACCTTTTTTAATGTCTCTATATGCTAATTTTCGGCCTGATAAATAATCTTGCGTATTACTATCAGAGCTGTTTAAAGTGCCAATAAGTGATATATTTCTTTCAAAAAGTCTTTCAGCTGTCTTCAAATCAATAAGTGTATTGTTTGTAAATACAACAAACCATAAACCTTTATTGTGAATATAATCAGCAATATCCCAAAAGTTAGGATCGCAAAGAGGTTCACCTATGCCTGCTACTGTAACAGTTTTAACACCCATCGCAATCGCTTGATCAATTGTTTCAAAGTATTCTTCCAATTCTAATGGCTTCTCTTTTGAATTATTTTTCCAATGGCTTGTGTAGCAATAAATACAACGAAGGTTACATTTGGGTGATAATTCTATATTTAACATCAATAATTTATCATCAACCCTATATCGTGCTATTAGTTCATCAGAAAAGTCAAGTCCTTTAAGCTTTGGTGGTATTTGAAGTTTAGTGTTATTCATATTTTACAAATTTACCATCCTTTACAGTTTTTATCATAGCCGGTTGAATCACATCTCCATTATCTTTGAATTCAGTTGGTCCGGAAACACCTTGATAATCTAATTCTAACAAAGCTTCAATCATTTTATCTGTATCAATCCCAACATCATTAATTATTTGCACGAGGATTTTTACTGCGTCATAAGCATGAGCTGCAAAATTTTCCGGTTTTTCTCCATATTCTTTCAAATAATTTGAAACAAAATCTTGGCTGTTTTTTATATCAGAATCCGTATCAAAATATGGAGCAGTATAAAATACTCCTTCAGCTGTATTGCCAGCAATCTCTAATGTATTAGGACTTTCAAAGCCAACAACGCTAAAAAAAGGTATCACTATATCTAATTCCTTCATTTGTTTCCTAATTTTACCAAGTTCTTTAGTATGACCAGGAACATATAAGCCTTGAACATTTCTATTTTTTATTTTCAATAACTGCTCTCTGAAAGATGAATCGTCTTGATTGAACATTTCAATTAGAATAATCTCTCCTCCTAACGATTTATACTTTTCTTCAAAAACATTCTTTAATCCTAACCCATAATCATTATTTATATAAAGAATTGCAGCATTAGTTATTCCTTGATCCTTATACATAAATTCTGCCATAAATTCACCTTCATATATATCAGAGGGCCAATTCCTGAAAAAATATGGACCAGAATTTGATAATAATGGGCTAGATGAGCCAGGAGAAAAAAGTAAAACTTTATCTTTGTTAGCTAAAGGTTCTATAGCCATTGTTGATGAACTGCAGAGAGCACCAATTATTACTTTTACTTTATCAACATTAACTAATTTATGATACGAATTAACTCCAGCTTGAGGACCACATTGATCATCTTCATAAATTATGTTAATCTTCTTCTTTTGGTTTGTATTATTATTCAATTCATTTACAGCTAATTCAAGACCCTGTTTCGCCCATTTGCCATAAATAGCTGCATCTCCTGATAATGGTAGAATTGCACCAATCTTTATTACATCATCTTTTTTCGAACACCCATTAAAAAAAGCAACCGAAGTGAATATAAAAATCCCAATCAATATGAACAAAAATGTCTTTTTCATAAGTAAAACCTCCGTTTGGTTTTGGTTATGTTATTTGCATATCAACCTCATGGCTGTCAACAATTTTTTATATTTTTTTTAATAAATACATTA
>CAYUTH010000066.1:0-11087 GCA_964447485.1 uncultured Candidatus Cloacimonadota bacterium
CTGTTATCTCCCCAGATGACATACACTTTCCCGGTTCCATTTCCTCTGAGAAGCGCTGAAAACTGCTCTCCATATGCATTGCAGATCATTTTACCATTTGCTTCCCATTCAATTGTCCCTGTACCATCAACATGCTGCATATAAATATCTTCGTGTGGATGTCCTCCATCCCTTCCATCAGTCCAGACAAAATAACATCCGGCATTATTATCATTAGTCAAACGCGGTTCGAGCTGATCATTGGGAGCTGTACAAAGTGCAAGTCCTGCGGCATCCCAGAGAAGTGTACCACTTACGTCGATCTTTTGTGCATAAATATCTGAGGTGTAAGGATTATCACGATAATCATCCCACACGATAAAAGCGCCGGTATCAGTTGACTCAGTAATCCTTGGATCCTTTTGAATGCTGTCATCCTGATAGATTGGAACATCTGCAGCCCATAAAAAATTTCCATCTATGTCAACCCGCATTGCCATGATATCACCATCCGGATCGAAATGTTTATCTCGCCACGCAAAAATGAAACTTCCAGTACCATCAGGGCACATTTTAACATTGCTCTGAGTATCGGTTGAGCCACATAACAAAGTGCCGCCGGCATCCCAAAGTAATGTACCATCTGAAGCGATTCTCTGCATATAGAGGTTTTCATTCGTCGCAGTTCTAGTGTCATGCCATGCAACAACAGCTCCGCCAAATCCGTCTTCCCAGAATGTATGACCATCCTGATCTCCATTCTGAGCAGCAATTGCGTTTCCATTAGTATTCCAACCAGTAACGATCGAACCGGAAGCATTGATATGAGTTCCGTATATATCTACTCCGCCTGGATTTCTGTGATCCTGCCATATTACATAAGCACCCAGATTTGCATCATTCACAATATTAAGAGATATTTGCACATCACCTGCAAGACATAAAGGTACGCCTGATTGATCCCATAAGAGATTTCCGTTCACATCTAATTTTTGTGCATAGACATCTCCGGCATCTTCGTTCCTGAAATCTACCCACGCAACTATTGCTCCTCCATCTCCGGTATTAATGACTACAGGATCTTCCTGCCTGTTTATTTCGCCATTCACCATGATGCCGTCTGCTCCCCACAGGAGATTCCCATTGATATCAACGCGTTGAGCCCAGACATCGCGATCTCCTCTGCGAGTATCTGACCAAACATACACTACCGAGCCGTCATTCAAGGTTGCGCCGGAACGGTACCATTCTATATTCACACCCTGGCGGATCGGGATTCCATCGTCCTGCCACATTGCCTGACCATAAAGCATAACGGAAAAAAACACACATAACACCAATATCGGAATAATTTTCATTCAAGCTCCTTTCCTTTTATCTTTTCACCTTTCACCTTATTTTAACCATTTTCCTCACCACCGCATTGCCATTATACTCCAGCTTATAGAGATATGTGCCCGGTGCTACTTGTTTTCCCTCCTCGTTCGTACCGTCCCAGACTATTTCAGTTCTGACCCAAAAATCGTCCTTTGATCCATTATATCTTTTTACAAGCTGTCCTTTCGTATTATAGATCGAGAGCGTGTAATCCTTAATTCTTTCATAATCTGCTGAAATAAAGGATATTGTAGTAGATTCCTTAAAGGGATTGGGAGTATTATTGAACAAATACAGATTATGAATAAATGTCGTATCCGGTTTATGGACACTTATTGTATCCTGAAATTCATAGGCGCCAATATCTATTCTGCCATTAAAGATTCGTGGATAGCCAGCTAAATCTGTTGGTGGGAGATGCAGCCCGGTTGTGTCCGGTGTGCCGGTATCTATGCAGGGTGAACCTGCAGATAATGCATAACTGTAGGGATCTCCACCGACAAATTGTGGAATAGAATCTATGTTACCTTCTAACCAGTGGATTGTGCCAGAACCTCCTATACCTGCTTCTCCATCCTGTATATCTGAATAGGATATCGCTAATTCAGCATTAGGATAAGTTCCAATTTGATTATTGGAATTGTTGTATACAATTGAATTTGTTATAAATGTATTGCCTGAAGAATAAATACCACCACCTGATATTGATGCATAATTATCAGAAACAGTAACATTTAATATTTCTGAATTGCCACTCCCCAACCATAATCCACCGCCTTTTCCCCAAATCCAGTCATTTGCTTCATTATTATAAATTAAGCAATTTATGATAATAGGATTGCAACCGGCAAATGTAATACCCCCGGACGCACCTGCATATGACGACGTAGTATTATTTTTAATAATGCAGTTGCTGAATATTGGACTGGAGTCAACACAATATACGGGCGTCATTTCTACAATATTATCCTTTATTGTTACGTTTTCAAATAGAGGATTAGAATTTTCATAGCAATATACAGCCCTATAGCAAGTAGGGTCACTTTCTTTTATTGTAATATTTCTAAAAACAGGGCTGGAATTATATCCTATATATAGGGTTGAGCCATTACTATAATTTCCATTTTGCATTGTCATATTCTCAATTGAAAAATGCTTATCTCCAAAAACACATGCAATAATATGAGATAAATTATCTCCATCAAGTATAGTATTTTCTTCGTCTGCACCAATAATAGAAACATAACTCCTACAGTTTAAAGGAAACATCTCATTAGTTAAAGAAGGTGAATACACACCATTGGCTAAATGAATTATATTAGGGTGAGTACTGTCAGCAGCAATTTTAGTTAATGCCAAGGAAATTGTTTTTAATGGCTCATTTTCACTTAATCCACTATTTGCATTATCACCATCAGGACTCACATATAAATCCTGATTAACTGGTTCCACTTTGAAGTTAAGTATATCAAATGTAAAACCTTCAAGTGGGTAGGCAAAATAACTTTTAGGTTCTATTACTGTAAATGTATCTATAATTACATCTATTGTATTACAACGAATTGAACGAAGATCGCAACTATTTGACCCATAATTTAAAAATATACTGCATCTATGTTCAAAATCAAAAATTGCTGAAGAATTATCTATAAAACATATTCCTCCTCCATTAAATCCTGCATAGTTATTTTTGATGATTACCTCAAATAGAGAAACAATAGATGAGCTGCAACAGATTCCTCCTCCACTACCAGCAGTATTGTTCTTTATAATGCTATTTTTTATAGTAGGATTGGTTTCACTTGAAAAAATACCACCACCTCTACTTGAACTTGCATAAGGTTTTCCACTCCCATTTTGAATAGTAAAACCGCATAACACAGCAGTGCTGTCTTCTCCGCTTTCAAAAGTAACCACACTGCCATTTTGGTTGCCATCTATAATAGTTGAATGAATATAAGAGTTATCATGGGTAGTTAAATAAAGACTTCCAACTGTGATATTTTTACCATTATAATTTATATTTTCAATATAGGTTCCAGGATATACTAAAACTGTATCTCCATTAGTTGAAGCATTTATACCTTCCTGTATAGTAGTGTAATCTCCCGCTCCGGTTGTATCTACAATGATTGTATCGGAAAAAAGTAGAGAAAATGAAAAAAGTGATATAATCACAAAGATTAATAAGGTCTTTCTTTTTAACATAAGTTACTCCAACTTATTATCTTTGCGAAAGTTTCAAACTTTCGCAAAGTTATTATTCTGGGTAAGTGCATCCTCCAGTTGGCGGATACACCTACCCATGTGTTTGTTCTTTAACGCATCAGGATTTATCCTTCGAAGTTTTAACGAAGGAGGATCATCTTCTTAAATGCTGTTTTTTCTCCAGAAGTCAACTTATAGAAATAGATTCCGTTTGATAATTGATTGCCATTTTCGTCTGTTCCGTTCCAATATACATTGATGAGTACTGACTGGTGAGTTGTAGTTGGTAGGAGTGTTTTTACCAATTGACCTTTTACATTATAGATTTCTATCTCTGCGTTATCGGTGTATTCAGGTGTGGAAAAAGATATGGTTGTAGAAGTTCTTATCGGATTCGGATAGTTTTGATAAAGGGAAAATTCTACAGGAATTTCCGGAGCTTCTTCTGTGTTCAGTCTTACTACTGCAAAATCATCTTTATTAAGATAAACAGGTCTATCTACAAAAGCAAAGGTTACTGGGTCATAAACTGCAACACCATTAACCTGAGTTGTAGAATTTTTGATTCCATTATATAGCTGGAAACTAAGTTCGTTATCTCCATATCTGGTAGTATCATCTTCTACATAAGCAAGTATCTGAACTGGATATTCATCTACTTTACTTGCACCAATGCATTTATCACCAACAAAGACCCCTATCTCTTCTGGTTCTGCTCCATAAACCGTATCTACCAATATAGGTTCATAGTCAGATGTTTCTGTATAGCCATAGTAATCTGTTTTGGGCTTTTTATAAGGCTCTACCGATGCTCCAGTTCCCCAAACCAAATCACAATCCTCAATAACAGTTACTGTATAGAGTTCTCCAGGATTTACTGTACCTCTAATCTGTTGTTGCGCCCAGGGACGATAAATAGCCCAATATTTAGATTGAATAGTTATTATATTATCCCAGACAGTGGCAAATGCATCACGAATAGATAATGACTCTTGAAGGAAATAGCCAACCCAATTATACTGTCCTTCATAAAGATGTATCTCAGTAGTTGGGTCTTCCCACCATCCTGCAACTTCCAAATCTGCAGTATTGTTCATCTTTATCTTGTAACCATCTATACTGCGGAAGTTTTCCATTCCAGGTGGTACTATCCATTCACCCCCATATTCATCCCAGTAAATCTCAACTACAACTCCATTAACCTCGCCTTGCACTCTGTCCAAAATATTAGGATCTGCGATTGGTGCAAGGACATGTTGAATAGGATTTGGAAAGTCGGGATCCATCACAGGGAAGGAAACCCAGTTCCAACCCTCTGAAGACAGGTTGGTGTTATAGTATACATAATCATACCATGGGGGATCACCCATACCACTAAGCTCTAAAAAGGCATAAGATTGTTGAATATTTTTGCCTCCATTAACATACCAATACTGGGAATATGGACCCACAAGATAGCCCTGACCCCATACTTGATTCAACTCCTCATCAGACCATTCTTCATCATCAAGTGGTAAAACTTCCTCCCACTCCTCATCGTAATACCCTACAAATATATTTCTTGTATCAACTACTATTTCTTCAGGGAAATTATCTAAATAATAAACAGGTGTTGATGGAGTAACAATATAAGCAATGTCATCACCATTACAAGTCTCACCCCATTTCACTATATAAATGTCACTATGAGTTAGCGTATTAAACCATATTTCACATTCAGCCACAGGACCGTCAGGATAAAAGAGAATCTCAATATATCTTTCATCACCTAAAAGATTACTGCAAATAAGCAATAATATGAATGCTGATAGTAATAATATTTTCTTAGTCATTTTAGTCCTCCGTAAGGATTATATTTTTTGGTTAGCATATTAGCACTTTTAAAGAGTCTTAAAATCTTATCCCTCAATCTCAAATTAAACTCATATTGTACCAATTCAATGTTCACCGTCCAAATACCTCACTATCCTGGGATAAGAATAGTGAAGTTTTTATAAAATACTTATTCTTTTCCAAACAAGTTGGTTTGTTAATTAACCGAATGCTGAATTCTGTTTTCAATTAAACTCCATAATGACTTCTACAAGGTCTAAATAAATTTTAGTCAATTTTTTTCATTTTTTCACACGTCCCTAATTTGTACTTGGGTACGAAGTGCAGAATTTTATGCATAAGTTCCGACTTGTCCGCCCATTGGCGGAAAACCTTTCGCAAAGTTTTTTCTGTATGGTCGTTCACCATTGATCAGCCCTTTTTATTACATATTATTTTGATATTATTTCATCAATATCATTTTTCTAGTTTGATGGAAATCGTCAGTATTCATGCGGTAAAAATATACTCCGTTTGCAACCTGGTGTCCAGAGGCATCTTTTCCGTCCCACTGAACAGAGTGAATTCCCGAAGGCAGTTCATCTTCTGTAATGGTTTTGACTTTCTGTCCTAAAATATTATACACTTCAATAGTAACCATCGAAGATTGCTTCAACGCAAATTCAATATTTGTCACATTCCCAAATGGATTCGGAAAGTTTTCTGCAAGAAAATCATGGGCAGCTTGTACAGGTTCATCTTGTGCAGTGGGTGCACCAAGAGGCGGGAAAATAATATAATCGATCCATGCACAGTCACTTCCGCCTGTAACACCTACATCCTTATTATAGCGCCATTCGAATGTATGTACTCCGGAAGAAACAGTATAAGATTCTTCCGACCATGGAGATTCGCCACTCCATTCATCCTGCAGTGAACCATCTATATAAAACTGTAAGTAATCATAATTGTTTTCAGATGATACTTTTTTCCAGAAACTTATAGTCCCGTCAGTAAAGACTTCGAGGTCAATAAGTAATGATGATTCTGAACTGTTGGGAATATCCCCGGACTGAACACAATAATTCCCTTCGTAGGGATCAGTCTCACTGATAGTCCAGTCAGCGGCTCCGCCAAAATACCAATCGAACATACTGAAATTCGCTGTTTCAAAATCTTCAATTATTAAACCGACAGTCATGCCGATTTCTTCTTCCAGCTCATAGGCGCCTGCAGTTACAGCAAAGTCAATAGTGATCGCAGTACCTTCTTCAAGCAGCGAGTCAGCGGTAACAGTGAAATTTGCGTTAATACTCTCCCCGGCTTCAAGCTGTCCGAGAGAAAGAGTCGCATTCTGGATTGTGATTAAATAATTTGAGCATGAAAGGGTTGCCTGGGCAGTCGGAGATGTTGCATGTCCGGTATTCAAAACCGGAACAGTTAAAACAACTGTTTCACCAGGATCGAGCACTCCATCATTGTCTCCTGAACTGTCATCGATCTGGCAATTTCCCATTTCCAAAACAGGTGCATTAAGTATTATTGCAAACTGGGTGAGCCAATTCTGTTTGCTGTCTCCAGTGATATCCATCGTGATATGAGCCACATGCTGATCCGGAATATAATCATCAGTAAAAATTGGAAGAACATTTTGCTGAGATGCTGTGCCGCCTGCAAAAATTGTATCAAAGAAAGCGGAGGAATAGGAGCATGTAATATATTCATCATCTGAGCTGAGTGTTGCATTCACGTTTGCTGCATCCTGGGTTCCCACATTTTTCAGCACGAAGTCAAAACTGACCTGTTCTGAAAATTCAGGAATATTATTATTATCATCCCTTGTTGCCACGCTATCTATTATGATATATGCACCAGCATTGGGAATGATTATGACATCATATTCTGATTTCATACAATTATAACCAGTTACAAAAAGTTGAGCTGTACCGACATCCGTAAAAACAGGATCAATATCAATCGTAGCGGATCCAAAAGAATTAACTATTCCCGTTCCATGAAATTCTCCATCTTTAAGAAGCGTACAAACAAGCCCTTCCGGGGATGAAGTAAGACTTGTTATTGTTATCTGCACCTGAGTCTGACCAATAAAGATACTGTCTGGATACATGACTTGCTTATCAATCGGTTCATCAGTCCATATCGGCATGACAGGGTCGCCGATCACGTTGCAGCAATAAAAACACCATCGAAGCGCACCTTCCTCGTGCTGACCGGGAGCATTCACCCAGGGAGCTGTGTATATCTTTGAATTAAGATGAGCTTCGCCAATCCGGTCTGTACGAAGTGTGTATAGCGCATTAACATACTCTCTATGCATATGTTCGGAGGGACCTTCAGTTTGACCTTCGTTAAACCATCCGTAGCGTGAATTACCAATAAATGATGCTGCGAAATTTTCTAAATTAACTATTTTCTCTGCGATACAATCGTTTGAATCAAACGCTCCTGATAGGCAGCCATGAGAGTAAATATGAGTATAGTTGTGCGTCGTGCCATTCAGATTCGAGAAGTTCGAGTTTGTGATATCGCTGTTAGACATTCTCATACAATACGTTTCATTCGCATGACCTGAATGATGCACGTAGGATTTTCCTTCGTTGATCTTGGTAATCAAAGTAGAACTACTCCAGTATCCAATATCCCTGTCATAGAGTTTTTCAATATTATTTGTTATGGGAATACCTTCAGTAGTGTAACCGTTGTCCTCATGGTAGCCAATAAGCAGATCGAGGTAATCGCCACCCCACGTTTGAGGATTGTCATAAAGATCTTCACCAGCGAGGATTGGATCAGTCAACTCTCCAAGAATAGGATTCTCCTGGTACATCATTGATTTATTGAGAATATTTGCCAGTTCAGCAGAATTACTGAATGACATTCTTCCGACAGAGACGTCCGGCAAAAGATCATCTTCCCCTATTTCACCCCAGAGGTTATCTCCATCATCATTCCAGGTTCCGTCAAGTGCGGAATAGTAGAGATCGGCTGGAATATCATCATCAGAATATAATGAAGAGGATTGCACTTCACAGAAAAAACCTCTGTGTGGAATGTGCTCATCATCCCCACCAAGTATCACATAAAGGATTCCGCTATTTTGATACTCTTGAATAATATAGTTTCTTATTTTTTGCTGGAGATCAACCCCGATCATAGAAGCAGTAATTGTTTGAGTAGTTGCAATCTCGGTTCTCAATCCCTGTGTCAAATACATATCTTTAAGATCCGAAAAATCACTCACAAATGCTTCAGGTGTGACAATTAATATCTCATAATTGCTATCTCGCTGTATCCGATTGTAGGTCGAGAACATTTCATCGTTCTGGGCAAGCTGCTGTAAAGTGTTAAATTGCTGATCGGATATCTTCGCAGGAATTGCAACAAATGAGGACTTTTTCATCGGTTGAGTGTGGATTCTAACCGTCACACTCTTATAATAAGAAATGCTTTTTTCACTTGGTATATATTCAACAGGTGTGACCGCAGCAAAAGCAAATCCATACCCATTCATAAAATGGGTGCTGAGTACTCCGTGTAGTATTTCCGGGTAGGTTTTCGATTCATTATACAATTCTTGATTTTTCACGAATTCACCGGAAGCTCCCTTTGAGTAAGGCTGCACATACTGCATTGGATAGAGCTCATATTCCCCCAAGACAAGAGTTTTATTATCAGGAATCACTTCAATTTGATATGCTTCCTGTCCGCATGGAAGAAGCAATGAAACTGCAAAATATGGCAAGGAAGGATTGCCAACTGGTGCAGATTGTAGTGTTGATTCAAACTTAATAAGTTGATATTGAGCATCTACATTAGTGAAATGAGGGTTATCAAAATAATATGTCTTTTCAATAACATCTGCAAAAGCTGAAGAACATATAAATAGAACAATAGTGATTATCAAAAACTTTTTCATTATAAAAACTCCAAAAAATTATTTACTTTTTATATTTGCCACTAAGACACTAAGACACAAAGGACAAAACAGGCTGAATCCATAAAGAGCAATTTGGGTATTCCTGTCTTTGTGGCATTTTTAATTTTTCACTTATAAATTTAATTTATTTAACTTTTTACCACGAAGACACAAGGACTCTAAGAAAACTGCCAAAAAACAAAAATCGAATCTGTTGAAATCATCGTAAACTTAATTTACAAATCTTCTGATGCCATGTTTTATCTTGGGCACATTGAAACTGATTAAGTAACCAAGTCTATTGCCAGTAAGTTTTAGATGACTTATGATTTGAGCTTCCCATACAGGATTTACCGTCTCAATGGCTTTTAACTCGCAAATAACGCTGCCTTCGACAAGTACATCAAGTCTCAATCCTTCGTTAAATTCCAGGTCGTCATAAACAATTGGAACATCTACCTGTCGTTGATATTTAATACCACGTTTCGCTAATTCATGACAAAAACACACTTCATATATTTTCTCAAGCAAGCCGGGTCCCAAATTGTAATGTACAGTATATGCCGAATCTACGATCAACCTACCAATCTGCTCTATCGATTCAGGTATAGATTCGAAGATATCTTTGTTTTTCTTTGTGCCTTCCTGTCTTTGTGGCATATCTTAATTTTTCACTTATAAATCTAACTTTATTAACCTTCTGCCACGAAAGCACTAAGTCTCATAGGTAATTACAGGTTGAATCCAAAAAGAACACTTTGTGCCTTCCTGTCTTTGTGGCATATCTTAACTTAATTTATCTAATGAGAATACACTTTCTGCTTTCTACAGTTGAATTATCGAGCATTAATCTGTAGAAATAGATACCGGAACTTACCGGCTTGTTCTGGTCATCCAATCCATTCCATTTGGTGGAATAGATACCAGGCGCCACGCTTTCATTTACTAATGTTGTAACACGTTCACCCTTGATATTGAATATTTCAACACTAACATGGGCAGATTTATGGACGTGATAATTGATTTCCGTTCCCCCTCGTGATAATCCTGAAACATGGAAGGGATTAGGATAATTTTGCTCGATCTTGCTTATAAGTGGAATTGGCTCATCTCCCACAGCAGTAACAAATTGAAGTGTATATTCGAAATTATTCATTTCATCATTAATTGTAATAGTCTCATCTATAGTTTCATATCCTGATTTCTCAGCAACAAGATGATAGTCGGATTTGAACACATCATTATAGGACAGAATTCCATCTGTATGTGTCGTATCATCATATACTTGTGCATAAATTGTATCCAATCCGGTTAAAGTGAAATGAATACCATTCGGAGTCAACCCGTTAGAAAGTGTAAATTCAAATTGGGCATCTACAAAACGGAAGATTTGCACTGTTTCAGATTCAACAAGCTCGCTCTGAGTGAATTCGTACACCGCTTTCACACCATATTTATACTCTCCATCCGATTGATTAAATAGATTATCAGTATATGTTGTATCAGTTAAACCTTCTTGAATAATTATCCAGTTACTTGTATCAATCTGACGTGCAAGTGTATAGGATTGGAAAAACCTGGTGTCAGTATATTGTGATACGCTGTTCCACAAAACAGTAGCGCGATAGTCCTCGGAAAGTTCAACCCAGACTGCTTCAGGCGCTTCGGTGTATTCGAGGATAGGATTGACTGGTGTAGTCTGATCAAGCAACACTTCAATATCCTCAACATAACTGTCGTATCCAGGGCAAGTTGCCTCAAATGTGTAGCTGCC
>CAYUTH010000067.1:0-11017 GCA_964447485.1 uncultured Candidatus Cloacimonadota bacterium
GTTATGAACGCCTGAAGCAGGTGCAGGCAGACTATATCGTTGCCAATGATGTGAGCGAACCGGATTCCGGCTTCCAAAGTGATGACAATAAAATATTTGTGATAAATGCCAAATGTGAAGTACTCTTCAAAGGCAGGAACTCAAAACATTCGCTTGCCCAGAGGATTTTGGATATTGTGGGGAGTGGGTTGGAGGACCTGTCCCACTAAAAAAATTGTCATGCTGAGGTTCTCGAAGTGTGAGGTACTCGAAGTGTGATATTTAAATAGAAGTGTTATAAGCTGATTCGTCTTCGACAGGCTCAGACTGACATGTTTTTTTAAATGTCTGCTGTGAAAAAAAGTTGTCATGCTGAGGCTCTCGAAGCATGGATACTAATAAAGAAGTATGATAATTAATAAATAGGAACAAGTTGAATTATGAAAAACTATTGGGTCTATATATTAAGATGCTCTGATGGGAGTTACTACACCGGAGTAACAAATGACCTTGAAAGAAGGGTATTCCAACACAACGCAGGCGTAGGTGGTAAGTATACAAAATCCCGACGGCCAGTCAAACTTGTTTTCACTCAAGATTTTGGTAATGTACTCGATGCAATAGCAGCCGAAAAACAAATAAAAGGATGGAGAAGATCAAAGAAGGAAGCTCTTATTGCAGGAGATTGGGATAAGATTGTAGAACTTTCAAACTTAAGAAAACAATAAAAATGTCATGCTGAGGCTCTCGAAGCATGAGGCTCTCGAAGCGTGAGGCTCTCGAAGTATGAGGCTCTCGAAGTATGACACTTGTTGATATTTTAGATTGTAGACCCTTCGACGGGGCTCAGGGTGACATAGTTTTATTACTTTTGCATGCCAAAGGCGAAGTGCAGTTCAAAGGCAGGGACTCAAAGCATGCACTTTCACAGAGGATCTTGGATATTGTGAGGGATGGGTTGGAAGAGTAATTAACACAATTTTGTTATTACATAAAAACTAACATTCATAAAGTAACCGTAAACCATAATTAGTTTCTATTTTAGAAATTAATTTAATCCCTAAGTTTTCAAAAAAAGAAACAACTTCATCCAATTCAATATTCTTAACAACTATTTTCCCATCAGGAGTAGTATTTATTGTTCTATTTAGATTTTCGTGAAGTAAATCTATTAGTTCATTGAAATCAATAATAGATTCTATTTGACAGTCTCCATTTTTATCGAATAATTTAATTTCACAAATTTCTTTTTTCTTCATTTTTTATTCCTTTTATATATTTCTCTGTCTAAAATTTTTTTCCATTTTTCAAACCAGTATATCCATTTTTCCTTTTCTTTTAGATCAAATACTTCATCATTCTCAATATCTTTCTTCCATGCCATTTCTAACTTATCTTTATGAGTTTTCATAACTGGTGTATGACCTAAAAGCGCAAAAAATTGTTGATTCTCAATAAATATGATGGATAATTTATTACAGTTTTCGGAAAATAGTTCATCTTTATAAATATTAACTAAAATATTCATATTATCAGTGATAGGAAAAGACATGCGAGCAATTCTAGGTTTTCTATCTTTTGAGAAGAAGTATCTATTCTTCTCTTTCGTATAAGAAAGATCATTAGTAGCCCAAAACTCAAAAGCATGAAAAAAAAGTGCAAGGTCTACGTTTGGCCATTTTTTATAGAATGATTCAAAATTAAAATTTCTATTAGTTAGATATATCTCTATAATATTTTGATCTTGAACATCTATAAGTAAGTGATCATCTTTTTTCTTATATTTTCTAAAAATAGATGAATCCGGGATAGAAATTTTACAGAGAGGAATGGGAAACTCAGTTCTATATGTTGGTTCAAGTAATTTTTCGAAAGGAAAATTTTGGTAGATTTTCCCATCGTTATATTTGATCTTTTTTATATGAATAATTGGCTTCATACCTTTTTTTGACTTGTGGTAAGTTATTTCTCTAGATCCTTCTTCACCAAATTTCATTTCTATTGGCTTTTTAAAAAGTGGTATTGCATAAATATCAAATTCATAATCTAAAAACGATATTTTAAAATCATAACTCTCATCTTCTTTTACTGCTGGTATTATTCTGCCAACATCATATTCATTTTTCTTAATTACTATCTTCTTTTTTTCTTTTTTCTTTTTCACCTTTTTTATGATTATCACCTTGTATGACACTCATTACAGCAAGAATAGCACCCATCAACCTTGAAATAATGCTTTTTTTCTTCTTCAATTGCACCTTTACAATAATAAAACTCACCTAAATATATTCTGTTCTCAGGTAACGGCATACATCTACATCCCTCTTTATGTACTTCATGCTCTCCAGTATTTTCTGCATTCTTATTTACAAAATACTTATCCATTATTCCTCAAATCGTGTTATTCATTTATGCTGTTAGTATATTCTCTCATTTTTTCTTTTATCTTTTTATTTATCTCATTCTTCTCTTCAACGTTTCCTTTCTCTTTAGCATCATCATAATTTTCTAATAATAGATATAATTCAAAAGCATTTTGTTTTTCATTTTCTTCAATTTCCAGTGTTTTAAGTAATTCTTCACTTACTTTTTTTACGTATCTTTGTCTTAATCTATAATCCTCACTTTCGCCTAATCTCATATTCATGGCTGCTGTAAAAGTTGTTAGTTTAACTAACGCAACAGCAGTATCTTTTAATTGTTTTTCTTTAGCATATATCTCATCTTTCATTTTTTCTGCTTTTTCCAATACCAGTTTCATTTCCTTTAAGTTTATTTCTTTTAGTCTGTCAATTGAATAAAAACCAATAAATATTATGCACAATGTTAGAATAAATGTGATAAATGACCATGCTTTAAGTTTTCCCTTATTTAAGAAAATAATACCAATTGCAGAAAGTAATATAAAAATTATCAATGCTATTATATTAGTCATTTCTTCCTCCAATTTTTATTCCACCTTTAGTGGATTTACTAATTGATTATAAAGACTAAACAAAAATTCTATTCTCCCCATCTCATCCTTAAAAGGTTGTGCTCTGTAACATAAATCAACAGCTTTATCAAGTTCTTTATGGGCTTTTGCGAGTAGTGCCGGCATCGCGATCGGATCATATAAATCTGCCAAACTGCAATCTGGATATTCTTCTCGAATTTTCAAAACAAGTTTTGCTTTTTCATTTACTCTATCAACATTCTTTTTCAGTGGTTTATCAGGCCAGGGAAAATTATTATATACTAATTCATTTGAATATCTAAAATCACTCTTAATTCTACCACATGTATATTTCATCCAAGTCATATGCATTAGTGAATGTAATATTCCAAAATCATAATTCGTTATTTTTGAGATTGTAGAACATGTATTATTAACTATAAATTCACTTGGATAAATACCAATTGGAATGTATTTTCTATTAGAAGATGAATTTAATGGAATTATAATGTAGTCATCAATTGGCTGTCTATTCTCTCCAAATTCATTAGGACTGCTTGCGAGTTCTCTAGTATTTTTTCTAGTACTCTTTTCTCTTAATTCTTTTACTCTTTCAACTCTCTCTTTTATGTACGGTAAAATCCTTAATTCTTTTGGTGATATGTTTTTTAACCACAAGCACCATCTATTTTCACCGTTCAGATATTGTCGCGCACTAAGTAAGGGTCTGAAATATTTAACAGCTTCAGGTTCTTTTTCAAGAAATTCTGCTTTTTCTTCATCAGAAAACAGGAAATTTCCCCCATCGTTTGGCATACTCCCAAAACTTATATGCGGAACGTCACAAATCGGATTCCTTCTTTTTGTTATAGTAACATTTGGCGCATCCACTAGATAGGGATTAATATTCTTTGCTTTTATTTCTTGCGGTTCACCTCGGATATCTTCATATTCATATATTCTCTTATCATTTGTATCAAAGTTCGCAAATCCTATTATAATCACATGTACTGCTGCTTTGCCCCTCGCTTCATTATTCCATTTAAATGTTCTATGAGCAAATAGTATATGAATATTGTAGATGTCAAAAAGCTCATTCCATAAAATTCCTGTTTGCTCTCCCTGTGCTATTGAGTTTGTAGAAACAAAAGCTACTTTGATATTTGTATTTTGAATATACTGGGCAGCTTTAATATACCATGCTGTCACATAATCAAGAACCCCGTAACCCTTCACTCCCTGAAAGATCAGATTCATATCCTCTTTTTGTTCTTTAGTTTGATATTGCTTTCCATAAAAAGGAGGGTTTCCTAAAATATATGATAATTCATCTTTCGCTACTATATCATTCCAATCAATTCTTAGGGCATTACCATTTACAATTGTAGCTGATTTTCTAAGTGGTAGTCGCGTAAAATATTCGCCGAATGTTTCGGAAACCATCATATTCATCTGATGGTCCATTAACCACATTGCTACTTCTGCAATTCGCGCAGGCCACTCTTCATATTCAATGCCGTAAAACTGATCAACATCCAATCCAATTATTGATTCGACATTATGAATAACTTGAGATTTTTTATGTATCTCTTTGATTATTTCCAATTCTAATATTCTTAGTTCTCTGTAGGATATAATGAGGAAATTCCCGCATCCGCAGGCAGGATCTAAAAATTTCAGCTTAGTTAATTTTTCATGTAGTCCATCTAATTTTCTGATGTTACCTTTACATTTGGAAAAATCATCCCATAAATCATCTAAAAATAACGGTTTTATTAATTTCAAAATATTCTGTTCTGATGTATAGTGCGCACCAAGGTTTCTCCTTTCTTCCGGTTTCATCACACTCTGGAACATGGAACCAAATATTGCAGGTGAGATTTTTCCCCAATCTAAGGAACTGCATTGTAAAAGCACTTCTCTCATCTCTTTATCAAAGGAAGGTATTGACAGTATCTCCTCAAAGAGTTTTCCATTGATATAAGGGAATTCAGCTAAATGTTCATCCAGTTTATTTGATCTTTTCTCTTTTGGTTTGTTTAAGACTTGAAAGAAATGAGAAAGTTTATCTCCTAGATCGCTCCCATCTTCACTTGTTCTTTGTTCGATATATTCTTTGAAGATATCTTTTTCAAAAATACTTGTATCATCAGCAAAAAGACAGAATAATATCCTTACAAGAAATACCTCAAGCTCATGCCCCCCATAACCATCTTCTTCTAATTTATCATGCAACTTACCAAGTAATTCTGCTGCTTTTACATTTACCGGATCTTCTTCTTTAAATGACCGTTTTTGATAACCAGCTATAAAACCAAAGAGTTTTACTTTCTTATAAAAATCCTTTATATTAAAATCTTCCTGTGTGCCTTCATCTAGATCATACAATCTAAAATTCTCAAAATCTGATACAATTACATATTTTGGTAGTTCATGTTCTTTTAATCCGCTGAAATATCCCATTGCTTGAATATATGCGCTTTCTAGCTTCTTTCCCTTTGATTTATGTTCTACTAGTAATGTTCCCTTCCAAAGAAGATCAATGAATCCATATTCATCACCTAATTTTTTTACATATGTTTCATATGATGCTAATCTTCTTCTTGTCATACCAAAAACGTTAAAGAATGCATCCCAGAAAGATTTTGATTCTGCGTTTTCTCGCTCCTCCTCAGCCCACTCCTTTGTAAACTGAAGTGCTCTGTCTTTTATCTCGTTCCAGCTAAGTGCCATGTTTAATGTATACTTATTTCCTTATCGTTTTTTCCGCTCAACTTCCTCATAAAAACAGTATGAATTCAATTTCGTATTCGTTTTAGTAATTTTCCTTCCAATGATGTCAAGAAAATGGTGAATTGCCCTCACCCCTAAATGAAATAAATAACAAATTATATTTCATAGGGCAGGCTCACCTCTCCCGGAGGTTGAGGAAAAATGTGATGTGGAATCCTAAGGAACGAGGATTCCAAGCCGTTTATCAAATAATGTCTCGACTCCTCCTCGTCCCGAAAATCAGGGACTCCTTAGGAGTCGAATTCAATTTGGACTATGAAGTTTGTACGGGATAAATCCGCACCTACACTATACTTTTTAATTGAAGAATGATGAACACCGATTTTTGATTTTAGAAGAAATTTATCTGTTAGGGTAATCTACCCTACGATCCTATTTTGACATTAGTCCCGACAGGTCGGGAGAAATTATAAATTTCCCGTCCTCTTTCCTCCGTTCTCCATTCTCCTTCAACTTTATTTCGTGTTTTTCGTGGTTTATCATCTTTTTACTGCTGTATTTTTATCCTGAAGCAGCGGAACTTATCCTGCAATTAAAATCTTCGCTATAAATGAACTGGCAATGATCGGAACCACAATATATAAAATCGCTGTAACAAAGAACACGATTGATCCATCTTTCTTTGATATATCTTCTATCTCTCCATCACCCTTTGCTATTCTCACCCAACTCTCTTCTCTTTCGGCATCATCATCTTTATCAATAGCTTTTGCATAGAGTAACCTCCCAAGCCCAATCTGCATAACACCGGGAAGCAGAAATACAATTGAAAACACGCTGAGTGACGATACTCCTGCGCATACAAACATAGCAGGCGACTTTGAGGGTACAATTTGGAACCAGGGCTCTGTATATATAAAATAACAGATAAGCAAAGGCACAACATTAAGAATAATTACACCCACTACGAGTCTGAAAACCACTCTAATGCCGTTTCCCTGTCTATTAAATGTCCATATATGGAATACCTTAAAGGTTCTCATGCTTGAGATTGCAGTTCCCCAAAATACGGCGAAAAAAAATATGATAGCTGTTCCTCTGGTTAATCCAAAATCCATTATTTACCTCCATTCAATTAATTCTGTTTACTTCTGTATTTATTTAGTTGTAGATTTAATCTTTTTGTCAAATTCTTGTTTTTTATTATTATTTTACCGCTTTCTCCGTTTGTGCGGGATAAACCCGCATCTACACAATACTTTTTGATTGAAGAATGATGAACACCGATTTTTGATTTTAGAAGAAATTTATGCGGTCTCCTCTTCATCCCTGTATCTCGGGAATCCTTAGGAGTCGAATTCAATCGGCCATGTGACGTCAAACTGCCTTTGCGCAAGATCGGAATCTTGCGTTACTCTCATACACTCTTTTGCATATTAAATTAACAAAATCCGTCTTCATTTTTTCGTGTATTTCGTGTTTTTCGTGGTTAATCTGCTCTCCCTTTCTTGACAGTAATTCCGTCTCAAACAAAGTCGGTTCAATGACATCTAAGACCTTTCATGGATTACTCGACATCTCCGGCAATCAGACGCCCATTTTATGGGAAAGCCCTTTTGACCGGAACAGGCCAAATTACGATTTCCCACATCGGCTCATTTCTCAGTATAAGCTGGTGAGTGGCGCACGCATCACATGTGAAGTCAATGGAAGAAGGATCGAGAAGATCGTTTCTATCTGTGACATGGAGCCGGATGAGTTCCGCAATCGTACACCCTTTGCTGAGCTTGTGCCTGTAAATCCGGATGAAAAATTTGCACTTGGCGCTTCCGAGTATGATTCCCTTCGCATTATCGATCTGATGATACCTCTCGGCAAAGGCACACGCGGGTTGATCGTTTCCCCACCGAGAGCAGGCAAGACAGTGCTTCTCGAGCAGATGGCAAATTCACTTATCCATATCGACCACAAAGTGCGCGTGATCATTCTTCTTATAGATGAGCGTCCTGAAGAAGTGACTTCTTTCAAACAAAATACAAATGTGCAGGTTTTTTTCAGTTCTTTTGATCAGGGACTTCGGTCTCATGTGACACTCTCCAATTTTCTTATCAGCCATATCAAAGTGGAACTTGAATGCGGACATGATACGGTCATCCTGCTGGACAGCTTGACCCGCATGGGAAGGGCATACAACAGCAGCGAGAGAAATCCACAGAGCAGAACGATGTCCGGCGGCTTGGGCTCGTCCGCACTGGAACTGCCCCGCAAACTGTTCGGGCTGGCGCGAAATATCCAGGATGGCGGCTCGTGCACGATCCTGGCAACCATTCTCACTGATACGGGCTCACGTATGGATCAGATGATCTTCCAGGAATTCAAAGGCACAGGAAATTGCGAGATAATTCTGGATAGAGATATTGCAGACCAGCGTGTGTATCCTGCCATCAATATCCTGGAAAGCGGCACGAGGAAGGAAGAACTGTTGATACCTGAAGACCAGCTTATGAAGATAAGCCAACTGCGGAAAGAACTTCTGCGTTATGATAAAATAGATGCAATTGTAAAACTGAAAGAATTGATAGAGAAGACCAAGAATAACGAAGAATTATTGAAAAATATAGGGAACTAATAATTGCACGCAAATCCACCAATGGATGGATAGATTCAAACATATTAATCGCACTGTTTTTTCTCGTACCTAAGTTGTACTTGGGTACGCTTGCAAGTGGTTATTTAGGGGAAATGACCCTACTTTTTAATTGGAGCTCATTTGTAATATTTACACACCCCACAGCTAAAGCTGTTTCCCCTCTTTATAGAGGGGATTATTTCGACTATTTATTGTATTGTTATGTTTTATATGAATTTAATGTAGTAGGTATTCACAATGTTAAATATTTGAAGCCGTAACTTCTCCCCTCTAAGAAGAGGGGTGATTTCGACTTGTCGGAATCGGGGTGTGTTTCTTCATTCCTTTTCAAATTCATCGATATAATTTATAATAGATTCAATAACATCAATCAGATTCATAATAATATCTTTTGCTTTAAATCTCAATACTTTCAATCCAAGTGCTTCCAATTTGGATTGTCTTACAATATCAGCTTCTCCTTTATCTTTATGAACCTCTCCATCTACTTCAATTATTAGTTTTAGTTTTGAGCAAAAGAAATCTACTATATAATTGTCGATCGGTTTTTGACGATGAAAGTCAAATCCCAATTTTTTACCTTTAAGCTGGTTCCATAATAGAATTTCAGGTGGCGACATATTATTTCGGAGTTTTCGAGCTAATTTTTTTAATTTTGGATTGTAATATATTTTCATAGTTACAACTTAGATATAATAATTTACACACCCCACAGCTAAAGCTGTTTCCCCTCTTTTTAGAGGGGATTTTTTTGATTGTCTATTTCAATAATGATCGATAGCTATTTTACAAATTTTGATATTCAAAATATCAGACAGTATAAATTTTCTACTTTTCTTGTTTCCTTCTAATTTCCTTAAAATTCAATATGATATTGAGAAGGACTCCCACAATTGCAGCGAGCCCCAAGCCTTCCAGCTCAAAGCTTCCGATAGTAAATTTTGCTCCACCCAATCCCAAAACAAGCATCGCAGCACACGTCATGAGGATCTTGGGATCTGTAAGATCAACTTTATTGTCAACCATGTTTTTGATCCCAATCGATGAAATCATACCGAAAAGTAAGATCGATATTCCACCGATGACCGGCACTGGTATTGTAGAGATAATTGCAGTAAATTTTGGCACCAGTGAAAGTACAATTGCGCACACAGCAGCAATTCTCATGATTATCGGATTAAAATTTCCTGTCAGGGCAACGGCTCCCGTATTTTCACTATATGTTGTGTTTGCAGGTCCACCGATCATAGCAGAAAGGGAAGTCGCGAGCCCATCACCCATTAATGTTCGATGTATACCCGGATCTTTGAAGAAATCTTTTCCCACAACATTTCCGATAGCAAGAATATCACCAAAGTGCTCTACTATCGTCACAATTGAGATCGGTACAATTATTGATATTGCTCGCACTGAAAAAACCGGAAGCGAGAACTTCGGCAAGCCAATCCAGGCAGCTTCATTTACCGTGGTAAAATCTACTATTCCCATGAAAATCGACAATAGATATCCTGCGACAAGCGCAAACAGAACAGGAAGCATGGACAAGAATTTCTGCCCTACTTTTGCGAAGAAAATTTTTACAAAAACTGCCACGGCAAATGTACACAAAGCGATAAACCAGCAGCCATTCACCCCGATCATCTCAACTACTGCTGCTGAATTCGTTCCATTTGCATTACTGATCGCAACCGGCGCCAGTATCAAACCGATGAGGATTATCATTGGTCCTGTGACAAAAGGAGGGAGTATCTTATGTAGGGTTTTTACGCTGATAAATTTAAAGATAATGGCAACGACAATATATACCAAACCTGCAATCGCAATTCCGCCCAGGGCTTCCGGTAATGAGCCGCCCTTTGCTGTGGATACTGCAATGATGCCCGGAATAAATGCAAAAGATGAGCCTAAAAAAACAGGCACCTTGAACTTGGTGATCACATGGAATAAAAGTGTGCCGATGCCTGCAGTGAAGAGTGTCACACCCACATCCAAACCGGTGAGAAGCGGTACTAGAACGGTCGCACCGAACATCACGAACATCTGCTGAAAACCAATAATGAAATTTTTACCGTTTAAGTCTTTCACATTAACTCCTCATTATTATACATTTCATTAACTTTGAGAATTTACTGAATATCTTATTGGATTTGGCAAATAAGCAAGTTAAGTTCATAATAAGAAAAACTTTATATGCATTTTTTTATTCTAATAAAAACATAGAAATTAATATGCATTTCAATCACAGCTCTATATAATTACGCTGTGATATGTCCGATTAAGTTAATCAAAGACCTTTCTCAATCATATTTCTTTTCAGGGCATGTAGAACTAAGTCTAATATTTTTTCTATTTTATCGGTTCAAACTCCCATCCCCACACGTCTTCGCCAGCAATTTCCCGGAATAACTTCCAATTTGCTTTCATTCTCATACCATTCTTTACTTTCGGAGTTGTGATCCGTCCCATTGCTTTTATGCCGTTATCAAATTTGCACACTCCAATAGTAAGATACCTGTCATTGATACCCCATGGCAGCTGAAATATCTGTGAGAAAGTGAGCAAGGTGCATTCATCTGTAAAAGGAATAATATCAAATTCTCTATTTCCGCAATTCAGACACACGACGCGCTCCGGATAGGTGACTCTCCCGCACTTTTTACATTTATATGCTTTATCATTTTTTCTTTTCATTATTTCTCCCTTCTGAGCACGAGAGCAAC
>CAYUTH010000068.1:0-11008 GCA_964447485.1 uncultured Candidatus Cloacimonadota bacterium
TGTTTCTGATAATGTTTATGCAGATGTAGATGGAGATGATTTGCCGGACATGCACTTTGCACGTATTACAGCCAGAAACTATAGCGAGCTCGAGATTACAATCTCAAAATTCCTTGATTATGAAACTGATCCTCCTACAAATCCTGATTTTTATGATCATCCGATCACCGCACTTGGTTGGCAGACTGAACGTTGGTTCCAAATATGCTCAGAGACTGTTGGTGGATTCTGGTCAAATATACTTGGGAAAAACCAGGTCAGGATAAACGCCATATATAGCGGTAATCCCAACTCAGATCCATGGTCAACAGCAACAAATACTTCGACCGTTTTGGCTTATTTCGGTCCAAGCGGACTAGGATATATTCCTGCCTCTCCTTCTGATCTTGGTGGATGGACCGGCGGCAATGCTACTCAGGTTAACAATGCAATAAATAGTGGAGCGTTCATGCTTCAGCACCGTGACCACGGTGGCACAGATGGATGGGGTGAGCCCAATTATGGAAATAGTAATTTAAGTGGATTATATAATGATGATCTTGTATATGTGTTCTCAATCAACTGTTTAACCGGTAAGTTTAATAATTCCTCAGAATGTTTTGCAGAAGCAATGCATCGTTATGAGCATCGTGCACTTGGGCTTATCGCTGCTTCAGAAACCTCATACTCGTTCGTGAACGACACCTATGTATGGGGCATGTATGATCAAATGTGGCCCCAGTTTATGCCGGACTATGGTGCAGGTCCTTCTAATTCGGACTGGATTTACCCCTGCTTCGGCAACTCGGCTGGTAAAATCTTCCTTGAAGGTTCAAGCTGGCCCTATAATACAAGTAATAAGCAAATAACTTATTACCTTTTCCATCATCATGGCGATGCCTTCATGACAGTCTATTCTGAAGTTCCACAAAACCTGCAGGTCAGCCACGATGCCGCGATCTTGAGCGGTCTCACAACCTTTAATGTGACAGCTAATTCCGGAGCCGATATCTGCCTGTCAGTTGACGGTGAAATTATTGGGACCGGTGTTGGTAATGGTTTAGTTCCTACCCCGATATCTATCGTATCACAACTCCCTGGAATAGATGTTCTTGTCACTGTTGTAAAGCAAAATTACTACCGTTATGAGAGTATTGTAAATGTCATTCCTCCTTCCGGACCATATATTATTTATGAAGGTCATTCAATTAATGACACTGCTGCAAATAATAATGGAGTTATAGATTATGGTGAAACTATTCTGCTCGGATTAACACTGAAAAACGTGGGCATCCAGGCTGCCGACAACGTCATTGCGACACTTTCAACAACAGATACTCATATTGATTTTTCAGATTTTACAGAGAACTTCGGCACTATCGGAGCTGATCAATCTTCCACAATGGTTGACGCATATGAATTCAGCGTTTCGAACAATGTTGAAGATCAGCACTATGTTGTTCTCGACGTCAATGTCGTGGGTGATCCCGGAACAAAAGAAACCTGGGATACTGCATTTGGGATCGTTGTTAATGCTCCTCATTTTACTGTAGGAAATCTCACGATAAATGATTCAGGCGGTAATAATAATGGTCGTCTTGACGCTGGTGAAACAGCGAACATCACAGTAGAAACAACCAATGATGGACACGCAGCTTCTCCTGATGCGATCGGAACTCTCGTAAGCAACAGCTACGTCACTATTAATACAGGCACCTATGATTTCGGCAGTTTTGATACAAATCAATCTAAATATGCTGTTTTCAATATTACGGTATCCAGCAGTGCACCTAATGGCGTAAGCATTCCTCTCGAATTCAATGTTACAGGCGGCAATTACAGTGCCACCGAGATGTTCTATGAGTATGTTGGGCTCTCGATCGAAGATTTCGAAACAGGTAATTTCGATGCGTATGATTGGGTTATGGGAGGAAGTGCAGTTTGGACTATCGATGAAGTAAATCCCTATGAAGGAAATTATTGCGCAAAGTCCGGAGCTATTGGTAACAACGCAACCACGGAACTTTCTCTTACAATAGATACAAATGCCGGTGATATTTCATTCTTTAGAAAAGTATCCTCGGAAAATAACTATGACTATCTGCAATTCTATGTTGACGGCGCCCAGCAGGGCGAATGGGCTGGTGAAGTGAGTTGGAGTGAAGTGTCATACACGGTAACCGCAGGCACTCATACATTCAAATGGGTGTATGATAAAGACAATACTCAAGTTGGAGGACAAGACTGTGCATGGATCGATTATATAACACTTCCGCCTGTTCTGTCACCATTCCCTGTATTTTACCTGTCACCCGGCGCTCTTGATTTTGGCCAGGTCCAGGTAGGACATGATTCCACTATGCAATTCGCGATCTATAATCTTGGTAGTGGAACATTGTCCGGACAAATAACCACACCTTCTTGTTACTCAGTTGCAGAAACCGGTACAACTCCACGCAGAAATGTTCTTGCATACTCGATCTATATGGGTGAAAGCATGACCTACGATCTCACCTTCGCTCCTCAGAATGCACAAAATTATGATGGCAATGTGGTCATCCAGATCAATCCATTTTCATTTGATAATTTAGAAGTATTCGGTACGGGTGTTCCTGAAATCGGTGTTGATGACAACACATATTATGAAAATACCACCTTACTCGGCAACTTCCCGAATCCTGCAAAAGGCTCCACTGTGATCAAATATCATCTTAAGGGTAGCGCAATGAATCAAAACGCTACTATAAAGATATACAATATTCACGGTGAATTTATAAAAACTGTGCAAGGCGTCGGTGGTACTGCCCAGATCGATATTTCTGATATGGCAACAGGTATCTATTTCTACAAGCTTGAAAATCAAGGCTTTGATGAAGTAAAGAAAATGATACTCGTGAAATAACCCCTCACATATAAAAAGAAAACCTCGGATCTTTCGGTCCGAGGTTTTTTTATTATGTGTATTTTATACTACAATTTTTTTGCGATGATCTTCATCCCTTTTGAGTCTTTTGTGAAAGGTGATTTGTCCCAGTCGCCATAAATTTTATCTATCTTCATTCCACCCAACCCGATCATTCTTTCAATTTCATTATAATCATATAACCGTATTGAGAAAGATACATCTTTGCGTATTCCGTTTCTTATTACAATTCTGTCATCTACCAGTCTCCCGGTTTTGGGATCGAATGTGTTGCGGTCTATCATAAGATCCTGCCTTATCTCCTGTACGTTGTAAGGAAGAAAATCTTTAAGAAAAGCATCCCTGTTAAAAATATCAAAACAGAACAATCCATCTGGAACAAGAGCTTTTGAAATATTCTGTAGTACTTCAAGATTTTCATCGTCCGAAAAATATCCAAAAGCAGTAAAGAGCAGAAGTGCGCGATCGAACTCTTCGTTAAATTCTACATGACGCATGTCCTTCTTGATGAAATTTATCTTTAAGCCCTCATAATCTGCCCTCTTCCTGGCTGCTGTAATAAATCCATCCATACGGTCGATGCCGGTTACATGGTGCCCTATTTTTGCTAATTTGATTGAATGCCTACCGAAACCACATCCTACGTCCAATATAGACATCGATTTCGTAAGCCCCAATTCTTCTATAAGAAATTGGATTTCACTCTCGGTTCTTTCTTCGGTGAGAACATTACCATAAAAATACATATAATCCTGTGGATCAAATACGCTTTCACAATCAAATTCATTCATGTTTTTATCTTCCATCAGAACCTCCAAGGTTGTAATATGAATATTCAAGACATCTAATAAACGTCAATTTTTATAGAAATAATGATTGAAGAAGGATGAAGCCGTCGACTCCACATTTCCCATTTTAAATTTTCTATTTTTAATTTATCATTTCTGAGTGTTAACGAAGCTTTACCATCTTCCTCACTACAGCAGTGCCCTCAAACTCTAGGGAATAAAAATACACGCCTGGTGCAGTAATATTTCCATCCATATCTCTGCCATCCCAAACTATTTCGTTTATTGCCCAGAAATGCTCATCAGGTCCGTAAAATCTTCGCACAAGCTGACCCCGCGAATTATAGATGGATAATGTATATTCACGCACCCTGTCATAATCCAAAGAAGTGAAAGATATTGTGGTTTGATCTCTAAAAGGATTTGGAGTATTCTTAAAAAAATACAAGTTATTAACCATACCCGTGTCAGGATCCACACCGTATCCCTGCCACTCTAAAGCGCCCATATCTATTCTTCCACCATATACCCGTGGATTCCCTGCGACATCTAGCCATGGAAGGTGTAATCCTGTTGTGTCCGGAGTACCTGCATCAATACATGGAGAGGTGCTTGATAGATAATAAGGAAAATCCCCGGTTCCTGTAAACTGTGGATCCTCATTTATATTCCCTTCCAGCCAGTTGACGATGTTGGCATTGTTTTGATTCCACACTCCATCTACTCCGTTTCTTATATCATTATACTGAAGATTGAGTGTCGATATGATTCCATAATCTGATACATCCCATAAAAATATTTCATAAGGTGTATCGTCCCACATTATGTTATTAGAAAAATCTATGTTACCCACCATAACTAAAGTAGCAACTTCCGCACTATTGTTTGAAAATGTGTTATTAGAAAATGATATATAACCGTTTTCAGTTGTAGTTCCACAACTAACAATCCCAAAAGAAGGTGAATAATTATCTGTCACAATACAATTGTTTATTTTAAAATTTGGTTCGCAAAAATCCCAATAGCTTAATGTCACTAAAACGATCTCATTATTATTGTTACCATTATTTTGCATAATACAGTTCTCTATTTTTCCATATTCATGGCTTATTAAATATAAGTTAGTATAAGAAAATCCTCCATGTGAATAATTATTTTCAAAAATACAATTCTTTAATTCTGCATTAATTCTGTCATGATATATGCAAGAAATACAGTTTGATTCAATATTTTTAAATACTATATTTTCATATAATACAGAATCTGCTTGGTTTGCATCTAATGCACTTCCATCTTCACACACAATGTTGCTTATTTGTATATCTTTAATATGTACGTTACAACTTCTTTCATCTCTAATTATATGTTTAACTGGGCAATCTGCAGTAAACGAAAAATTCTCGATTCTAATATTTTCTTTATTATTCATAACATATATTGTCGTATTAAAGAATGAATCATCTAGTGCAATTTGAGTATCAATATTCTCACCAATAAGTGATGTATTACTTTTCATCGATATTGGAAAGAACTGGTCATTAAGATTTTTTGAATAAATCCCTTCTGCAACATGAACTACCTTAGGATTTAAGCTGTCATTCTCGATTTTGTAAGTTGCCAATGCAATAGTTTTCAATGGTTCATTCGGTGAGATACCACTATTATTATCATTACCATCCGGGGAAACATACAAATCATGATTGACCTCTTCCATCCATCCGTTCTGTATATCGAATATAAATTCTCCTGTATTACCATAGTTGTTAATGTATTCTGCAAAATATCCTTCGGGTTCAAGAACAGTAAATGTATCTACAATAATATTCACCTTGCATGTATCATAGGCAAAAATATCCTGCCCTACACCAGCATGATTATTATAAATATTACATAAATTATCAGGATTAAACATAGGTTTTGCCGAATCATCAGATATTCCTCCACCTGCAATTCCGGCTCGATTATTTCTGATTGTTACTCCCGATAAAGTAATCTTGAATATATTGTGAGGAACACCACCAGCGTATATACCTCCCCCGCCACTTCCAGCTATATTATCTTTTATTATACAATTAATTACATCAAGTTCAGTATCATCCGCATACCAATTAGAGGCCAATATACCACCTCCTCTTGAAGAGGTTGTGGGCCATTCTGTCCCTTTTCCATTTGTAATTGTAAAACCCCTCAATATCGCGTCTTCATTGTTTAATACGGTCACACAGCTTCCTGTCCTGTTTCCATCAATTATGGTGGAATCAATATATACTTCATTTCCAGTTGTGAGTTCCAAGCTCGCTAACGTAATACTTTTCCCGTTAAAATTTACATTCTCTATGTATCTCCCGGAGTATACTAATACCACATCTCCATCTGCTGAGTTGTCTATTCCTTCCTGTATCGTTGTGTAATCTCCTGTACCGTCTATATCTACGGTGATTGTATCTGCATTCACACTTGAATGTATAGAAATAATAAGGAATATTGTTAATAATGTTATTTTTTTCATTACGATCCTTTTTTATATAGGGGGTGCACCACACAAGTGATGCACCCTTATCGAGTGTACTATCTCATCAAAAGCATCTTTTTTACAATATCTTTTTCCGAGGTAGTTAATTTGTATAAATAGACTCCATTAGGTACGTTCTTACCATGTTCATCTGTTCCGTCCCACATTACTGCATGAATTCCGCTTGATTGCTCACCATCCTTCAATGTGGTAATGTATTGACCTTTACAGTTATAGATTGATAGATTCATCTTCACCAGATTGGGTAACGAATATTTTATAGTAACGTTTTCAGACACAGGGTTGGGGAAATTTAAGAGTTTGTAATCAGTGGGAGTAAATGAATGTCCTCCATCTTTAAGAGAAACCATATAATAGTCTTTTACTTTGTCTATATGAACCGTTCCTTGATGTAACTCAATTGAGACCGGATCGTAAGTGTAGTAATCCACTACTTTTTTATTTCCTGCCTTACCACCATAATACATTTCGAATGTCATGTCACCTGTAGTTCCGTCAAGCATATATGCACGAATGTCCATCTCATCATTGGTAACGATCTCTGCTCCTTTGCATTCATCATCTATATATACTGCTACTTCAAGAGGTAGTTCTTCAGGATTCAGTTCTATATATATCGGCACATAATCTGCTTTTTCTTCATAATCGAAATTCTGTGCTTTTCCACGTTTTTCAGATGGTACTCCACTTCCATCGTAGTTCCACACAAAATCAAAATCACTGAAGCATTTTACTACAACGCAATCTCCATAGTTAATTGCAACCTTGTTTGAGTCACCCACCCAGGGGCTACCGGGTATTGGCTGTTGTCTTTGCAACGTCCATCGCTGGGTCTGTATGAAATACAAGCTATCCAACGTTACACCAAATGCATCACTGGCTGTCTGCGCTTCTTCTATAAAATAACCGATCCAATTCTCGAGACTATCGGCTACTAAGGGCATTTCAGTATCAGGATCTTCCAGAAATCCGGGAACATCTATGGTGATCGGTTCTTCGTTCAGCATCTTGAATTTGTAACCCTGTATGCTGGTGAATATATGTGTGTCATTTTGCCACGAAGGGTAGTCATAATAAATAGTATTTAGATTACCTGGATCTCCAACTGTTCTCCAAAAACATGTATCAAGGTATGTTTCAGCAGGATACATAATATCATGAAGAAGGTATTTAGCCATATCTCCGACATAGTCTTTTGCATCGGTCAGTGTATCAAGTACAGGGTAGCACATCCAGTGCCATTCATAGCCATATATTGGCAGATCCCAGTCATCCCAATTGTGTGTAATTGCAGTGAGCGCTCCCATATCTGCTGGTGTGTCGTCTGCATCCCAAGTAGAATTCGGGTCGCCGGTGTCTATGCAGGGGGAAAAGTGGCTATCATTCCAGGCAAGGGAATAGTTATAGTTAGTGGTATCAGAGAAGAAGGGATCGGTTGAGATGCAGCCCTCGCCTACAATAACACCACAATAATTGTATGAAGGATTATAGCCATTATCGTAAGAATCGCAATATGTTACTTCAATTACTTCTGGCCATTCACCAGCTATACCACATGCATCATTATAAGCAGTTATGTTATTACTTATAATATTATTATTACCAGAGGATGTGGAGAAGAAATAAATACCTGACTCATTTGAGTTATTAATGACTGTATTATTGACTATATCAATATTCGTTACATAATAACCAGCACAAATGGCACCCCCACTGCCACCTGTGCCGTCTCTAATAATATTACCTTTGATTAGTACATTATTACATTCTACAGCTATTGCACTTGCAGCAGAGAACACTAAGGTTCCACATCCCATGGTATTATCTACAAATTCATTTCCAATTATTTCTGCTCCTTCATACCATCTAATAGTTACATTACCACCATTTTTAGACGAATTCTCTTGTATCAAATTATTATGTATATATGCACCATCAAGTATGGCTCCACCATATCCTCCCCATCCATCCGTCTGATCAGAAACAGTATCGGCTGAACAATATTGTATCGTATTACATTCTATTCTTGCACCATAAGATATTCCACCTCCACCCCAACCTTGCGCATAGCAATCTTCTATTGTATTTTCATACACCACTGCTTGTCCTGCATATATCCCACCACCTTGATTGGCAGAACAATCAGAAATTGTATTATAGCTTATGGTCATATCCTCATGTGTAGCCCAAATACCACCACCTATCCCAAAGTAATTATTTTGGGTTGATGTGCAATGCTCGATAGTGTTGTGAGAAATTAATCCGGGGGAATCGATTGATATACCTCCACCATTACGGTATTGTTCATTACAATTACAACTATCAATTTCATTATAAGTTATGAGGCAATAAACGCAGTCATTAATGAATATACCATGACTATTACAATTTTGTATTACATTATCATAAATTAATAAACCTGGACTTTCTGTACATGAGATTCCAATATTAAAGTTATTTAAAGTAAAACCAATTATCTTATCCTGTGGATACTCAGTCTCTGCTTCATTTAGATTAAAAGCTTTTTCAGTACCAGTTCCTTGTATAATGCAATCATCAGATCCATTTTCAGATGTTACTGTTATGTTTTTCTCTGTTCCATCCCATGTAAGGTTTATGTTATTAGCTCCAGTATAGGTTCCGTCCTTAACAAGAACTATATCTCCATCATATGCTGCGTTGATACCAGCTTGTATCGTAAGATAATCACCGCCACCGTTGCAATCAACGACTATCGTATCAGCAAGACAAAGTGTTACTGTGAATATCACTAAACCTGCTGTAAGAATTATTTTTTTCATGTTATAACTCCATTTCATTTTTGGTTAACAAATTACCTCATTAAAATGAGCAACCAAAACTGTATCCCTCAATTTCATAATCTATCCATTCTTTAGATATCACCTCTCATATTCCATAACCTCACTATTCCAGGGATGAAGAATAGTAAGGCGGTTGAGAATAAATTTATTTTTTCCTGAATCTTTAAATGTATTACAGATGCGCCTATCTGCGGTAGTGTAATTACGGGAGGAAATGTAAATCTCATAATAGAAGGTAGTTATACGGTGCCGGAGGGGGGGGTAAGTCCTCCGTAATTATTTTTCCAACTATATAACGTTGCCTTCATATATATCCTTTATTTGTTTAATAAAAAATGTATAATTGCTGTCAATTTTTTTTTATTATGTTTTCATATTTATGATTTTAGAAGTTTAACCGTTGCATAGTTTTTGAAGTGTGCTCACAATATATTTGTAAATTTTGACATAATTTATTGGCATTGTGATAATTCATATGAAAAATAAATTTCGGGATGTGGGCATGATAAATACAGTAATTCCGCTCGTTATTGGCTTGATCATAGGCGTCTTGGTCACCTATTTTCTTATGCAGAAAAGAGTTTCTTCTATCGAGAAAAAGAAGCTGCAGGCAGATGAACTGCAAAATCAGAAAGTAATAGCTGAAACAAAATTACTTCAAAACGTTCAGTATATCGAAGAAATCAAATTGGAAAAACAAAAGCTTGAGGAAATAATTTCCTCTCTAAGAGAACAGCTGGAAAAAGAAAAAGAGGAGGGCGCCCGGCTCGAGACGAAAGTTTTGGAAACAGAAAAAAACATCCTTGAGCAGAAAGAACTGCTCAAACAAGCAACAGAGAGTTTGAGAGACACCTTCAATGCGCTCTCGTCCGATGCTCTTAAAAGTAACAATGAAACCTTTTTGAAACTGGCAAAGCAAAACCTGGAAACCGTGCTCGAAAAAACAAAGAGCGAATTCGGCAAACAAGCGATAGAAGAAACTCTCACACCGCTTAAGGATTCTCTTGAAAGGTATAACCGTGAAATAAAGACAATTGAGAATCTCAGGAAAGAAGATCTCGGCACACTGAAAGAACAGATCACTCAACTGGCGAATTCCAGTGATAATCTGAAGAAAGAAACTGCCGGTCTGAAAAATGCCCTCAAGCGTCCAGAAGTGCGCGGCAAATGGGGTGAGCTGCAGCTTAGAAGGGTTGTCGAGTTGGTCGGCATGTCCGAATATTGTGATTTCTCAGAACAGGTCAGCGTAAAAACTGAGGACGGACAGCTTCGCCCGGATCTCATAGTTTATTTGCCGGGACACCGAAGCATTGTCGTCGATTCCAAGGCACCGACAAAATACTTCATGGAAGCGTATGAAGCTGAGACAGATGAGAAAAGAGACGCTGCAAAAATTGCCTATTCCCGTGCAGTACGGCATCACATGAATGAACTTTCAAAAAAGAATTACTGGAAGCAGTTTGAGGATGCCCCCGATTTTGTCGTCCTGTTCCTTCCAGGTGAGTCCTTTTTCTCGGCAGCATTGGAACTCGACAACAAACTCATCGAAGATGGCATTCAAAACAAAGTCATCATCGCGACCCCAACGACATTCATTGCACTTCTTCGTACAGTTGCAATGAGCTGGCAGCAACAGAAATTAACCGAGAATGCCAAACAAATCGCTGAAACCGGCACCGAACTCTACGAACGAATCTGCACTTTCCAGGAACATTTGGAAAAAGTCGGATCGAGCCTGGACACATCAGTGAAGCATTATAATAAAGCAGTTGGTTCATTCACGAGTAGAATCGTTCCAGGAGCCCGCAAACTTGAGGAGTTGGGAGTTCAGCAAACCAAGAAAAGTCTTCAGGAAACCCAGGAAATAGATACGAACCCCCGTGAACTTCCATCGGAATAAAATTGTGATAAAAAAATGGTGGGCGATGTAGGATTCGAACCTACGACTTCTTCCTTGTAAGGG
>CAYUTH010000069.1:0-11003 GCA_964447485.1 uncultured Candidatus Cloacimonadota bacterium
GTTTCAATCCTTGTTTTAATGGAATCAGCGAAACAAACCCGCTTTGAACACGACTATTCGTCTGTAAAAGAGCTTACTGGATTTTCTCAGTCAAGAATATTATGAATACAATTGATACATTCACTCATTAAATATAAATTTTCATCTTCTCGGACCATTCGTAACTTGGCAACAAAAAGGTTTTTACAGAATTTATATCATTTCTTCTAATAATTTCCGCTCAGACTTCTACTTCATACATATATTCCTGTAGGTGCAATCAAGACAACGATTCTTCGACGTCGTTCTTTTTGGAAAGTAATCAATATTCAAAATATCGAAGATCTCATTGATAATCTCTTTTGTATATTCTTTGAGTTTATCAGTTATATGTATCTCTTTTATGAAATTATTAGATCGAACATATACAATGTATGCTTTGTTCACATTTTTTTTATAAACCTCTTCAATAAGAAGTGCATAGCAGGTCTGCTGAATTGTATGTGTTTTGAAAACATGATCCCTATATTCGGAATATTTATAATCGAGTGGCGCAGCGTGATCATTTTCAAAAAATAACACCTCATCAACTTTGCCGACTAAATTCAATTTTTCAGACGACATATATACGTCTATTTTTTTATCGATACAACCTATTTTCTTTCTCAAATATTCCTTGTTTAATGATGCTTTATAAGAATGTATATTTCGCCCTTTCACAACAAGATACCTTTTATCCTCATGTTGTGAGATATTCAGGCAATTCATAAAATAGATAAACCGTGGACAGTAAAGATATTCAATAATTTCGGAGGGAGTCACATATTTCATATTACGTGATAAGCGCCAGCAGATCGCCTTTTATGAGTTCTTTATCAAATGCCTGCCCGAGAAGTTTGCATGATTTAAAATCCTTCTCACACATTGGAAATATATACACTGAATCCTTTTTCGGATTCATGATATCAAGTATCTTTTGATGAAGTTCTTTTATTTGAGCATTATTCAAATCCCCGAGAAACACAGATTTTTGCACTCGATAAATACCTGCTTCTTCACACATTTTTGATATTCTTGTTCTTGTTTTATTCTTTACAATATCATAAATGACCCAGGTGAGCATTTAAAAATCCTTCCTTTTCCCAATCAAATAATTTGCAAAGGCATGCGCATCTGCCTGGATAGTATCTATTTGCTTTAAATTTCTGTTTCTATAACGTACAATCTCGTCAAATTCTTCAAGAATAATCGGAACAACAAATAGTTTGCCTTCATCATTCAATTGATAACCCTGTTCCTCTACTTTGAAATGATCATCTTTAATTTTTCTTCTGGAAAACATATAAAATATCGGTCTTTCAACAAGAATGCGGAAAGGTTCGATCATATCAAATACAAGTGATTTCTTATTATAGTTATCGGTATGCAGTATGCCGATATAGGGATCGAGTCCTGCAATGATGAGAGCTTTTTCTACCTTGCTGTACAGAATTCCATACCCGTAATTCAAGACTGCGTTAAATTGATCCCTCGCCGGTCTATAACTTCTCCCTAAAAATTTATATTTTCTTGGAAGAAGCTGCGAAATCGCTTTAAAATAGAGACGGGATGCATTACCTTCCGTTCCCAATACGTTAAATCTTCGATCCTCGATCTTTCCGGAAATAGTGGGTAATTTCTTCATTTGATTGGTCATATCCTCGATTGCTTTATCAACGCCAGTTGTTGATTGACTTCTTTTTTTCACTAATTGTCTAAGAAATGAAATCTGATTTTGTGTTTTCCGTCCAATCCAAATTTTTACTGCTTCCAATCCCTCATCCTGATTATAAATTTCGAGGAGTTTTCTTCTGATGTACGTTGTGCTTCCAAGCTTGGGGTACCAGATCCTACCGTAAGGATCCCCATGTTGATCTACAAACACGATATCGATATTATATTCCATGGCAAGTTGAATCGCATCTGTCGTTATTTGAGCCGCATTAGCCACAATGATCGACGAGATCCTTTTTGGAGATATTCTTTGTTTCCTCTCATCGATCTTCACTTCAAAGAGTTCGCCGACTTTATGAAGATATGTACCGTATGATTTCAGGAAGAGTTGCATGGAACGCCTGTTTAAACACTCATTAGGTTACAGTGTGGTTAATAAATTTTTCATAATCTTTAAAAAAACTATAATAGTTGAATACTTGATAATTGCTTCTCTTTTGGTCATCCCCGGCATAGACGATCTGACCATTTACCTCATCTTTGAATAAATGAGTAAAGTAGGTGAGATTTTTGGTAAATGCATGGTTGAACGTATGAGATGATTTTATTTCAACAGGTGTAATCTGTAACCCGGAATCAATAACCAGATCAACCTCAAGCCCATTTTTATTTTTAAAAAAATAAAACTCATCTTTTACATTATTATGGGCATTCATTTTAACTATTTCTGAGATAACAAAATTTTCAAAGAGTGATCCCCTGTTTGGTAATGCTTCAATATGGTCAAATTTTTTTGCTCCGTTTAAATATGCGCATAAGCCGACATCGTAAAAGTATATTTTTGGTGTTTTAATGAGCCGTTTTCTAATATTACTGTAAAAAGGAAACAAAAGAAATACTATATAGCTTTTTTCAAGTATTGATATCCAGTTCTTTATCGTTGGAACTGATACTCCGCAATCCTCTGAAAGATTAGAATAATTCAGAAGTTGTCCGGTCCTGCTTGCACATAATTTCAAGAAGGTCCCGAAGCCCTTAAGATCACGAATTTCACTGAATTGCCTTACATCACGTTCAATATAGGTCTCTGTATACGCTGATAAATAATCTGTTGGGTCTAATTTATCTTTAAAAATACGAGGATAAAATCCTGTATAAATAACCCTATTAATCCATTCTCGTGCAGGTTCACCTTTTGTATAAATTTCAGTATATGAAAATGGAAATAGTTTGAGTAAAGCTGTTCTTCCCGCTAATGATTGAGATATATTCCTGGATAGTTCAAACTGCGAACTCCCAGTCAGAATGAATTCACCCTTCTTCTGGTTCTTATCAACTATTCCCTGAATATAAGAGAGTAATCCCGGAACACGCTGAATTTCATCTATGATCACGCCACCCGAATATTCAGACAAAAAACCGCGAGGATCATTTTCGGCGAACTCTCTGAAGTCAATATCTTCCAAAGAGACATACTTCTTATCAGGAAACGTCTTTTTACAGATCGTCGTTTTTCCGGACTGCCTTGGTCCAGTGATTGTTACAACAGGATATTGTTCGGCAAACTTCTTTAATAATCGTTCTGAATCTCTTTTTATATACATTATCATACACCCTTGAATTTTGGACATATTTAATGTTGCACTTTAAATCTGTCCAGTTTTGGCTTCCTTAAAAAGAATAAATTCGATATTTTATGTTACATAATGCTATTTAGAAAATATAGTTTTCATGGTTGCCAGTGGTGCGGTGCCAGCCGGTATCTTTATTATAACATGATTCCACCTGTTCGTTGGAGATGTAAACAATTCCGGTATTTTCGTACTCATTTTCGGGAACATATTTTTTCGGTACCGAAATCACATAATCGAAAAAATTTTTACGGAATTTTAGGAATTCGTTTTTTCTTTTGAAGGTGTCTTTGATTTGTTTTAGAGCGTTGAACTGTTGCCAGACATCAATTGCAATTTCGTCAAACTCGATGAAAACATCTTTCTTTTTATATAATTTATCATCGATCAATTTGAAAGATTTATACAAATCGGCAAATTGCATATTTACTAAAAATCCTAAAATTTTATCAGCTTCATCCTCTGCAATTTTTTCTTTTAAAATTGTATAATAAGAGTCCATATTTTTCAAAAACTCTGTTTCTGAAATCTGAAGTTTACATCCTAACGACTCTTTTGTTTCAATGATACTTAATGCAGATTTTCCATAGATATATTTTGAAAAAGGTGTGTTGTTGTGATTCTCGTTTAATATTTCAAATATTCTCACATTACCTTTATTTTCAGAAAAATTCCTATTACATCTTCCACAAACCTGATTTATTGATTCAAGCGGAGCAAAATCACGCCAGACATTTTCAACATCAATATCGACACCAGCTTCGATCATTTGAGTTGAAACGATTATTTTACGATTTTTTGATTTTTTTATATTCTTGATTTTTTCAAATCTATGTTTGGGAATGATGTTTGTCGCGAGATAGAAGTAATCAGCATCCAGCTCCATATTTGTAAGATGTTGAAATAAATCTATCGATGAATTGATCGTATTCATAACAAACAGATAAGATTTGTCTGAATTTTCAATCTCGTTTTCACATTTCTTTATAAAGGTTTGTAACTCAATACTTTCAGACACAAAATCTATATTTACTCGATCAAATTGAGCAAAATATTCCGATTTATTTGGAACAAGTTCGATAATCTCGTCTGGTTCGAAAATTCTTGGTTGAGTAGCTGTTATCAAAATAAAATAAACATTAAACAATTCAGATATTTTAAGAAGTGTTTCCCGAACGAGTTTCCAATATTTATAAGGAATTGTCTGCACTTCATCTAATAAAATTATTGAGTTAGCCAATTTATGAAATTTTTGTATCATCCTATTACGATTTGAAAATAATGTATGAAATATCTGAAAAAAAGTTGTAACAATAATTTCAGATTCCCAGCTTTCGATCATAAATTTTGCTTGTCCAGATTCAAATTCTGCGTCATTATCTTTTTGATTATATGAAATTTCTGCAAGATGATGATGTTTTAACAATATATTCGAATCAGGATTTTTCAGGATTTCATCAAATATTTCATAATTCTGATCTATGATACTTGTGAAAGGTAAACCATAAATTATTCTCGGCTTAATTCCACTTTTTTCCAATCGTGTTCTCAATTTTAAAGCAGTCGATAAACAAGTTAGCGTTTTTCCGCTTCCGGTTGGAACATTCAAAGAAAAAATTTTATATTTTAGATTTATTTGTAAAATTTTAGAATTAGCATCCTGAAAAATCGATTCCCGTATTTTATCTATTTTTGTTACTGGTTTACCGAATTTTGAAGTCTTATATCTTTCTATCAAATCGTCATCTATATTGACACGATGGTCGTTATCAACGTTTCCAAAGATTGCATCTTCTTTGTCAGAATGTAAAAGTAATGAATAAAGAAATTGGAAAATTAGATAATATTCAATTTTTTTGTGAAACTTTTTATAGAATCTTTTTTCCTTTCTTCTTAATTCTGTAACAAAATATTCTTTTAGCGATCTAGGAATATCTGCAACTTCTATTGTAATAGACAATCTGTTATTTATCTCATCAAAAAGGAATTGTAACTCCTTTTTATCAATAGCATCTAATTGCCTATCAAGATGTTCAATTGGAATATCAAGTTCATTCGATTCATCTGAAAATGGAATTGGATTATTGATATTACCGTGATGTTTTTTAACCATTAAATAAAGATAGAATGGCATTATTTGTAAAAATTCATCTTCTTTATCTTTCACATATTCTTTTGCAATCCAAAAAGACAAAACAGCAGAAATCAAGGAATGACCAGTTTCCGGTTGATTTTTCATTATTGCTCTTTTATCTTCATCTTTTTCAAAAAGATATTTCTGAAAATATGAAGTAGCTTTTCCAAAATCGTGGGAAAAGCCCATCAACCAGATGAGCTTTTCCCAATGTTCATTTGATAGATAAGAAGATAAATTATGTTTTGTTCTTTTAAATTTACTCAAGCAGGCACTAGCAACATTTTGTAAATGAATTATGAGCAATTTATCAGGATGAGAATATAATTTAGAAGAAAACAATGTTATCTCCCTTTTCTGTTTTCCAAAATTGTCTTACTTTGCATCTTATCGGTTGCCCATTTCTCTCAAAAAGAATATCTTCCCGTTTATTTACAACTCTATCCGTCTGCATCAATATTGGAAAGTTTACTTTAAAGATTTCTCTACTCACTTCAAAATCAACCGAATCATCATCAGTTAAATAAGAATACGGTAAAACAGAATTAATCGTTATCCAATCATCACTTTTTGAATCCTCAATTTCTATTTCATCGATCAATTTAAAATTTGCCAGAAGTTCACTTAAACCTAATGACACGGAATACACAGATTTATGGTTTTCTAAATTCGATTTTAGCAAATTGAATATATTATCGTCTTTATGGGAAAAATAAATTACATAAGCAGAATCCTTTAGAAATTCAATCCGAATTTGTGTACGGTTTTTGATTCTCCAAAAATGATGTTTCGTATCTATCAGATTCTGCGTCCAGCGAACTTTCTTAATCGGATTCTGAATAGATAATGTGATTTTGAATTCATCTGGATTTTGGAAATGTTCGAGATATTCATTTTTATCTAAACCGATAATTGCAGATATAATTCCAATAATCGTTGGTGGTGGTGGAAATTCAAAAGTAAGAGGAGATGTTGTGGTATAGAATTTTTTGAAATGAGCGTAATCTCCCCAAATTTTGAATTTGAGAATTTTATCCATTTTTCCTCCGTTACAGAGAGATTTCTGCAAATTTCTCTAAATCACTTAATTTGATTTCATCACCATTTTTCGCAAATTTCATTCGCTCATCTGCTTTAAATTGGATATTTTCTATTTTATCATTATGAAACTCGAGCTGTTCAAGTAGTTTTGTTATATCTATTTGATAATCTTCCGGTTGGCGTATTTGCTCATCTCTTTTTTCCGAATCTAATTTTATCAAGTTATCCAGATCACCAATAAAGAAATTCGGTTCTTTATAATTGATGATCAAAAGTAATCTCGGCATTTGTCCAAATTTTGAACGAGAAATTAGGCCTTTTGTACCGTTCCAAATTGCATCTTTCAGAAGCTCGATATCTTCTGTTTGTAAGGTTGTATGTTTAGCTGCATTTTCATTAATTATTCCATAAAATCCTATCAAAGAATACGGGAGAACATCTTCTTCACGAAATGTTTTTTGAGTTAAATCTTTTTTTGCAGCAAATGCACCTGTCCCCTTAATATGATGGATTTTTACGGAATGAAGAGATTTGCCCATTTTAAATTGAATGGGACCTGTCCAGGTTATCGAACTTGTAACACTTTTACCTTTTACTTTTAAATCTAAAGGAATTGTTGCACCAAACAAACGAACATCAATACATTCAGCTAAAATTGATTTAGAAATTGCCTGTTTTTGCTCTTCTGCCGACATCTCATTGAGCTTATCTTTATCATCCGGTAAATAATCAGCAGCTCGAAGTTTTGCATCCTGAATATGTCCGTCATTATCATAAATTACTTCTCGCACAAAAATGTCATTTCCTTTTTCATTAATGTAATCTCTGATTGTTCTTTTCAATCTTACATCAGTTACTAAATTTCTCCCTGTTTCTTCATCCATTCTCGGTTTGTTCTCATCATTCGGATCGCCGTTTGGATTGGCATTCTGGATATCGTATAAAAACAATATCTCACTTCTTTTTTTAATTTCATTCATTTTAATCCTCCATATTTTTTTCTTCTGATTTTATTTTAAAATATTTTGAAAGATTCATTCCCAAAACAAATACATAATTCATTTCATCGACAGGTAAATTCCAGTCTTTAAAATTTCCTGCTGAAATCAGGTATTGGGAAATTAGTTTTTCTAATGGAACATAATAATTTGATTTATACTGTTCCAATTTATCAATGATTTCCGGAAGCAAAGTAGAAATATCTCTTGCATCCATTTTTAATCCCTTGAGCTTACTTCTGAATGGCGTTGCTCCTCTCACGTCAGGTTTCTTTTGAATATTTAAAAGAAATTGTGTTAAACCTCCCATTAAGAAAATACTCCTATGCGCATCACTTTCAAAAAATTTTCTGAAATTCTCAAAAAATAATTCGACTTTTGTTTCCAACTCATCTTTTGAATTAATTTCAAAAGATTCATAGAATTGTCTGTCCATTTCGTTCTCCTTACTTTTTAATCTGAAAAGATTTAGTTTGTTTAAAAAATTGATTAACATAAAGTTTGTTAATGTAATTGCTTTAATATGAGATTGATTTACTTCAAACTTTTTCCAGAATGAGTTATAAAAAAAGAAACTATCGTCTGTATTTATTGTTTTTTCATAATGAATGAATAATTTTCTAATTAAATCCATTAAATTCTGTATTAGAAATTGATAATCGATTTTGGTATTATTAAATATAGCTTCAATAGATTGGAGATATGCTTTGTATTTACCAACTAATTTTTGTTGTTTGTAATGAAAAGGAAAAATATTATTCAATGTTCCAAAATTAAATTTGTATAAAATTTTCCCTTCTTTAGATTGTTCATTTTTAAAGATAAAAAGTTTATCCACAAAATCTTTTGTTTCAAAAAGTTGTTTAATCCTTGAAGGCAATACATCTTCGATTAAAGCTAAAATACGGAAAACACTTTTTTGAGGTTTATCAAAAAAGAGAAGATTAAAAGTAACATTATTTTTCTTTTTTTTAAGAATATCAAAAACTTCATTTTGTGCATTCGTGATGGTTACTCTATCTGCATCATTAATTCTTTGAGATTTTTTATATTCCAAAATCGTGTCTATTATTTCTTCTTTAGCGTTTTCATTTGTTGTTTTGGGAATTAAATAATAACGCAAACCATAAAAACCAAATGAAAGATTCTTCTCCATCATTTTTATTCCAAGCTCAATATCGAGAGCACAATCAAGACAAATCGGATAATTCTTCCAACTTTTATTATGTTCAAATCCGCCTGTAATCATCCCAGGTTTATCTACATTATAAAATTTTAGAGATGTAAAATAGCCAAAAACTTCAGCTTTTTTCTTATTGCAAATAGAACATAATTTATCTTTAGAAAATGAATATTTTTTGAATGTTTTTGAATATTTATAATCTATTTTGCTTTTCTCTGTAATAAATTTTGAAAAGAAATCAAAATCGCCAATAAATTTTTGTTTTCCTTTTTCCTGAAATGAAATTGATAGCACAAATCCTTTAGTATCAATTAAATCTGATTTTTCTTTCAGAAGCAACAAAATTTCATCAGACTTCTCTTTAAATTCAGCTTCAATTGAGTTAAGAAAATATTTTTCAGCATCATTTAAAAAATCATAATTTTTATTTGATTCGAACCATTTCACAATCTTTTTTTCAAATGTTTTTTCAATTTCGGTAACTTTACTTGTTGGTGTTAAATCGGTGCCATTACTTCCTTTTCCTCTTTTATAAAGAAGTTTTGATTTGAAATTAGCACTATGCTCTCGATAGTCAACCCTACTGAAAACCCATTTCCAATCTTCACCAAATAAATTTTCTTTAGCTTCGTTCTTTTCTTTTTTGAATTCGATTAAAAGTAAATGCGGATAATTCTTTTCATCGTAAGAATCTTCCAACCAAATATCAAAACTTGAGATATTCGGATTGTTCGCTTTTTCATATTTTCCGAGTTCTGCAATCGCATTTATCATCCAACCTCCTCATTCATTCTTTCAAATATATCACTCATCGAACTCATCGGTCATCTCCTTACGTCGCAATCCTGTATATTTCCAGTCATCCGGTAATTCATGCTTGAGATAATTATACATAGTGTATAAATAATGTTTTTCATAATCCTTTTTATTACGGATTACATGGTCATAAAATGATTTCTGCCATTTGAATTTGGGAATATCGTGTATTTCACCATATTTTTGTTTAAATGATTCACGCAATTTTAAAACGATTTGATCGAAATTTTTCATTTCCTCCCGAAGGCGATATTGGCCAATATCGCCTTCGGTGGAATGTTTTTGTGTGTCATAAATGTTATAACCCAAAATGATGTTGATATTTCGTGATGAATGGCGTTTCAAAAATTGCATAACCTTTGAATAATTGGCAATTGAATCTTTTAGTTTTATCACAACATGGAAATGATCATAATTTAAACAACACGCAAATAATTCCATCTTTTTTATTAATTTCGTTAATTGCACTTCACCTATCCATAGATCACATAATATTTCATTCTTAAAATACGGAAAACCACCTTGCACATTGCATGTTATAAAATAAATGTGATTACCATAAACTCTTTTCTGACTTTCACGATGCATCGTGTACTCTCTCCACCATTCCAAATCCTCTTGCCACCTGCTTCCCTATTCCAAGATAATCCGGCATATTGAAATTCATCATAAAATATCCTGTAAAGCACACCATTTGAATGTTTTTAAAATTCGCTAATTTCCTTCTAAAACTGCCATCAACCTTTACTTCTTCAATGTTGGGAATTGTGTAGCTAAAAGCTTTCGAAACCGATTTAAGATTTTCTCGTAAAATATGCTTGAGAAATCCCATTTGATCATACCGGTTCATTCTATTATATTTATTATAATTTTCCTGGTTCAAAGCCATCCATGGTGAACAAAATTTATAATCTATGAAATCATCGGTCGTTCCAAATTCCTCTTCCTGTAACACTATCGATTTCTCATTGATCTGCTCTATTTTCTCTCCGATTTGTAAGTTCTGGATTTCCATAAATACTTTTTTCAGCAGTTCGATACCCTCATTTATGCCAACAATAGCAGGTTTCTGATTAATCGTTTTGAATTGAATTAAAGGGTATGAATATCTGAATGAACCATCTTTTAAATGATTATGAATTATCTCGTAATTTGGATATTTATTAGATAGAAAACCTCGAAACCTCGGGATGTCTGTCTTTTTTAGTTCAACTCCTGAAAATATTAAAACAACTTTCTTTATTTTCATAAATTCCTTATCTACTTCTAAATAAAAACAGCGTGAAATTTTATTTTAGAATGTTTATGTAACTTCTTAAAAATTATGTCAACTTTTGTTTGTGCTATTAGTATAGTGTTAATAATTAGATATATATTTCAATTTTTTATTATTTTCTCACATAATTTTACAGCTTATTTGACATGAATTATTTGGATTATAAAAAGTTTTATTTCAGTCGGGGCGTAGCGCAGCCCGGTTAGCGCGCCTGGTTTGGGACCAGGAGGTC
>CAYUTH010000070.1:0-10985 GCA_964447485.1 uncultured Candidatus Cloacimonadota bacterium
CTTTTTCGAATACCTTATACTTAATTTCATCAGCGATGCCAATACCGTCATCGGCAAATCTGATCTCACAAAAATCTTCATTATATGTAATATCAATGTCGAGTTTTGTGCTCTTTGCGTGCATTTTCGCATTATTTATAATATTCTCAAATACGGAATATATTGCATTATCAGCATATGCTTTACCAGTACCTGTAACGTTGCATATTATACCCGGATAATCTTTGATTATTTCTTGAATCACATTATCAATTTGAAACTCATTTAAATCAGAATGAGAATCCAGGAATTGCTCCTGTTCTCGTTGCTGTTTTATTGTATTGAGACTTTTTTCCACTCGTTTATCAATCTCGTCGAGCATAGTTTTATCCTGCTCTTCATGGTAAATATCAAGAGCGCTTTTTATCACGATAAGATCATTGGCAATATCGTGACGTAAGATCGAATTTGCTGTTTTCAGACGCTCCCGATTTATCTTTAGTTCTTCTTCTGCTTGCTTGCGTTCGGTGATGTCGCTAACGACATGAATGGCTCCTGCATATTTGCCATTTGTGTCCAAGACGGGATCGACCGTAATCTCAAACCAACTTTTATAGATTTGCAGTTCCATGGTCTCACGTTTCAGGCTTTCTTTTGCCCGGATGACAGGACATTCGGGGATTGGCTGATGAGTTCCATGAACAATCTCCCAGCAGTGTTTGCCGATAATCTCATCATTCGGGCGCTGGAACATCTGCTCCGCCATCTTATTGGAGCGCAATACACGCTGGTCTTGGCTGAGAACCCATATTATATCGTTCGTGGTGTCGAAGGTGGTTTGCCATTCTTTTGCAGCCCCGGACACCTCTTCCACTGCCTGTTTACGATTTATAGCAAGAGCAATTTCTTCGGAAATAAAGTTTAGAATTTCAATATCCTTTTCTGTATAAAGGTTTGGATCATCATAGCTTTGAACTGCTATAACACCGATTACTTTGTTTTCAATTTTAAGGGGAATCCCCAGCCAGATTTCAGAAGGAGAACCAACTGTTTCAATTAACCCTTTTTTAATTAATTTTTTTACTACATCCTTCGTAGCAAACAGGGATTTGCCGGTTTTAATGACATATTTTGTAATAGTTTTGCCTGCAGGAAATATTTCAAAATCATCTTTTTCATCGACATCAAAAGGGAGAGAGATCATATCAGTTTTTTCATCATATAAAGCAATATAGAAATTTGTGGTATCAATTACATCTCCCAGAAATTCTCTGATCTTGCTGTAAAGCTCATTTATATTATCAGTTGTATTCAGAGCATTGGAAATGTCGAATAATGTTTTTTGAATTTTCTCCGCCTGTTTGCGCTCGGTGATGTCACGAATTGCTATTACTCTTCCTGTCTGTCCTTTGAATTCTATTGATTTTCCACAAACTTCAGCAAAAAATTTTGAACCGTTTTTTCTGATTGCTACTATTTCAAAAGGTTCTTTAAATTTATCTCTAAAATTCTTTAAAGCCAGCTCCCTTGATTCTAATGCGATAAACGCTAACAAAGGTTTGCCTACTATTTCATTTTGGTCATAATCAAAAAGTTCACATGCTTTTTTATTTGCTACTAATATCTTACCATCATGAACTATTCCTATTCCTTCCATCGATGCATCTGACAGACTACGAAATTGTAACTCATTCTCAGCCAGTACCTTCTCCGCCTGCTTGCGTTTTGTGATATCTTCAGTGAGTATCACCACCTTTTCTACTTTTCCTTGTTCATTTTTAATTGAGTAAAAATACTGTGAGATCCACTCAGCTTTATTCTTTTTTGATCGTGAAAGTTTGATATCTTGAATAAAATACTGCCCGCCTTCTGAATATACTTTCCTAATTTCATCAAGATGATCATGAAGGTATGAATCTTTTTCATCAAAAACAAGTTTCTTTCTTTTTTGATGATCTGCTGAAATATCTTTTTCAGAAGATCCCCAAAGGGTCTTCCATGCTTTATTTGATAAAAGAAGTGTGCCATTTTTATCTCTCACAGAAATACCAATTGGTGAATTCTCGATCACAGTCCTGTTCAATTGTTCGCTTTCAGCTAAGGTTTTCTCTGCCTGTTTGCGTTCAGTGATATCTTGAACGATAGCAATAATTACGGGTTCATTTCTTAATGAAATCGCAGTTAGATGGACTTCAGCTGGATGCTGTGATCCATCTTTCTTATAATGAGTAGAGAATACTCGTTCATGTCCGCCGTATTGAAGTTTCTCCCAGATATTTTTTCTATCGTCTCGCGTGATGCTTTTATGATCTATATCAGATACCCTCATTTTAAGGAGTTCCTTTGGGGAATATCCCGTATAATCAGTAGAAGTTTTGTTCACAAGAATAAATTCTCCATCAAGATTATGTGCAAAAACAGCAAAAGGAATATTTTCGATTACGAGTGTTAATGCTTCTTCACTCTCCTTTAATTCTTTTGTTCTTTTATGTACGGCATCATCTAATTGTTCTTTTTCTGCGCGAAGTTTATCTTCAGCTTTTTTAATTCTCAACATCGCATTGATCTGAGCAGTAAGTTCTCCAGCATCAATCGGTTTGGCTAAAAATACATCGGCTCCGGCTTCCAGGCATTGTATGCGGCTTTCAGCATCGGTTGTCGATCCGGTATGTATGATTATGGGAATATGCTTTGTCGCTTCATCCCCCTTCAGCCGCTTGCATACTTCGATGCCATCCATTTCGGGCATAAAAACATCTGAAATGATTACATCGGGTTGTTCATCTCTCGCTACTTTCAGCCCTTCTTTCCCCGACTCTGTTGTTATTACCACACATTCTGGGATTAATATTTCAAGTGAATCTTTGGCTGCTTCCAAATTTTCTTTTGTGTCATCGATTATCAAAATTTTATTCATGGCTCACCCTTAAGATTCTCTCAACTATAAATATACCTATTAATCTTCTTTTCGTTACTTTAGATTTCTATATAATAATTATCTGTCAAATTAAATTTCCAATTTCGTAGGATTTTTGATTTACGCGAGGTTAAGTCGTATGTTTTTGTAGAGAATTATCACGAGGATGCCTGTGATCAAGCCGCTTATCAATCCGATAAGCAGGATTATCGGGAGGAGGGCAAATATTCTTGAAGTATGAATAAAAAGAAAATAACCAAGCACCAGCTGTGTGAGCAAATGTGAGAGCGCGCCTGTAATACTCACCCCAATAAAACTCAATGAAATCTTGCTCTTATAAAAAGCAAACATAACAAGCAGAGAAACAACGCTACTTACCAGCGAGAAAAGAACAAGCGGTGTGAACAGCAATCCTGAAAATAGATTGCCTATGATGATTTTAGTCAGTGTGACCACCAGAGCGGATAAGAAATCGATCTGAACAAGAATGAGCAGAATGAACACATTCGCCAGCCCGATCCTCATAAAGGGCAAAGGTTTGGGAATGATGCTCTCAACAAGGAAAAGCAGCACAGCCATTATCGAGTATGCGGAGAGGATGAGGATCTTTTCGTTCGAGGTCTTCATAAGCTATTGGGTAATATAATCGAAGTCGGATTTTTTTTTGAGGTAAATTATCGTCTTATTCGGCAGGCACACGATCACATCATTTGCATACCGCAGCCAGCCATGTTTTACACATATCTTTTGCGGGCAGTCGGATTCCTTCACCCTGATCCTGCCATCCTTTATTTCGATCACCATCCCATTATCTAACGTGAATATCCTGTCTTTATTCAATGAAATATTCTCGGTTTGTCCATTATACTCTATCACTGCGTAGTCGGTTCTTATGCCTTTTTTATACACAAATAAAAACGAAACAATAATTGCAAGTATGACAAAGACGATCAGTATTCCATCCGCAAGTGTGAAATGTGAGAGTAGTTCGCGCTTATTCAAACAGATGAACTCCGTGAATTTTCTGCCCGCAAATTTCGCAGCAGTTATCTTTGTTAATATTCGTGACAGAAGTATAATAACCTGCACGCTTGATCAGTAGCTCATCGCAACCCGGACAGTGCGTGTCATGAGTATTTTGCAGATTGATATTTCCGACATACACGTAGGACAGCTTCTTTTTCCCGATCTCATACGCCATTTCCAGAGTGGACGGATTTGTAGGCGATTTCTTCATTTTATAAACCGGAAAATATCGTGAGAAATGCAGAGGAATTTCTTTATCGACACCGGCAATGAACGCAACGAGTTCTTCAATTTCCTGTTGTGAATCATTCAAATCTGTAATGATCAGATTAGTAATTTCAAGATGTGTTTGCTGCGCGGCAATTCTGATCGTGTTTTTCACCGGCTCAAGCCGTCCGGAGCAATAGGTTTTATAAAATTCATTTGTAAATGCTTTAAGATCGATATTCATCGCATCGATATAAGGAAGTAATTGCTTAAGTGGTTCTGGATTTATGAAACCGTTTGTGACAAAAACAACTTTCAGGTCATGAGCTCGCAATACTTTTGCGGTATCGAGAATAAATTCATACCAGATGAGCGGTTCTGTATACGTGTAGGCAACGCCGATCGAATTATATTTTTTGCACAACGCAATCAGGTCTTCTGCTATCAAAGAACTTGTTGGTGCTTTTTGCTGTGAAATGGTATAGTTTTGGCAAAAATCGCAGGTGAGATTACAGCCGTTTGGACCGATCGAGAGGATTTCCTTCCCAGGATAGAAATGATACAGGGGCTTTTTCTCAATAGGATCCATGGAGATTGAGATCGTTTCACCATAATTTTCTGCATAGAGAACGCCCTTTACATTCTTCCTGCCAAGACACATGCCCCGTTTCCACTCTTCTATCTCACACATCTGTGGACAGAGCTGGCACTGCACCACATTATTCTCTAACTTTTTATAAAACCGTGCTTCTTTCATGCTCACCTCGCGAACACTTTTATAAGAACTTCTCGATCATGCGCAAGGTTTTCTCAAGGGCACCGCTGTTCTGCTCCATTACCTGCTTTGCTCGTATACCCATTTCAGTTCTTTTGTGAGGATTTTGATACAGATCAATTACGGCTTCAGGCACATTTTCTTTTTCAACTATGCGAATAGCTCGCGCAGAATTCAGCATACTCACAGATTCTTTGCAGCTCGAATAATAGGGACCCATGATGATCGGTTTGCAAAAATACGCGGGTTCAAGCGGATTATGACCCGTAAAATCATAAAAGCTGCCCCCGACCAAGGCAACATCCGAAACGGCATACGCTTGTGTGAGTTCGCCCATTGTATCGATAAGAATAAGGTGAGTTGGTGACGAGAGAGCAGATAATTTTTGAAATTGGACATGATCCTGTGTGAGTAATTTTTCGATTTCTTCAAGACGCTGTAGGTGCCGTGGTGCAAGAATGATCTGGAAATCAATATTTTTCTCTTTCAGAAAATGATACAATTCTACAACTAGGAGCTCCTCCCCGGGGCGTGAGCTGCCAAAGGTGATAATGAAGGACGAGGACAGATGCCACTCTTTCTTTATCACATCAACATTATATTCTGGAAGATGAAGTGCATATTTTAAATTTCCAGTAACTTCTGCAGGATTTTCAGTAAGTTCAGCAAATCTTAGCTTGTCATCTTCAGTTTGTACGCCGATCTCGTTGATGTGCTTCAAGGAATTTTTAAAAATACATCCAAATCTCTTGTAGCTCTTTACTGTTTTATGAGAGATCCTGCCGTTAACGATGAGTATTTTCGCTGCAATTTTGTGGACATAATGAATGAGGACAGGCCAAATCTCAGTCTCTGCTATGACAAGAATATCGGGTGATATTTTCCTGATTGCCTTCTTTACCGCAAATGGAATATCCATAGGAAGCAAGATCGGGACTATATTTTCAGGGTACTTCCCTGCGAGCGATTTTGCTCTCTCATTCCCTGTGGCAGTCATAGTAGAGATCACTATGAAGTACTTTTCTCCATACGATTCTATGAATTTTTCGATCAGAGGTGTGAGTGCATTAATTTCCCCGACTGAAGCAGAGTGGAACCAGATCGTTTTCTTGTTGTGATGAGGAATGTGTATAAATCCTAATCGCTGCTTCCATTCAATTGGATTTTTAATAAATTTAATAAGAAAAAACGGAATGAGCAAAAAGGAGAGAAAAGAAATTAACGCAAGGTAGGCATGCATATCATTCAGGAAATGAGCGTTTTCATCTCTTGAACTGCTCGTCCCAGCCCCACAAATACTGCCCGGGAAATGATAGAGTGCCCGATATTATATTCTTCAATATCCTTAATACCAGCGAGATAGCGAGCATTAAAATAGGTAATTCCGTGACCGGCAGCAACATAAAGCCCCTGTTTTTTCCCGACATGCACCGCTTCTTTGATGCGCTCGACCTCTTTATCGATATCCTCTTCTGTTTTGGCATTGGCAAAATAACCTGTATGGAGCTCAACTGCATCCGCACCGAGTTTGTGCGCCATCTTTACCACTTCGTTATCAGGATCGATAAAAACACTGACCGAGATTTCTGCTTTTTTGAGTTCCTGAATTTTCTCCTCGAGACCTTTCAGTTCGAGGTTCAACCCGCCTTCTGTGGTGACTTCTTCGCGCTTTTCCGGCACAAGAGTAACTGTGTCCGGATGCACAGCTTTGGCGATGGCGACCATCTCTTCGGTCGGTGCCATTTCAAGATTCAACTTGGTCTGCACAGTTTCCCTGAGGATCCGCAGATCCCTGTCCTGCATGTGCCGTCTGTCTTCACGCAGATGAATGGTTATCTGGTCAGCGCCGTATTTTTCTGCAATGAACGCTGCTTCAACCGGATCGGGCTCAAAGGTTTTTCGCGCCTGCCGTATTGTTGCGATATGATCGATATTTACACCTAATTTTGCCATAAAATCTCCTCTTTATTTTTACCACGAAATACACGAAAAAACACGAAAAAAAAGTGTGGTAAATAATAATCTTTATATAATCTTTTCATTAACCGCCTCGTATTTTCTATTTTTTATATATAATAAAGTTAAAACAGAATGAGATATACATGATACTTCTTGTCTATTAAAATTACGAGTCTTATTTAATGAAAATTTCAGATTATAATTTCGTGACATTTCGTGCTTTTCGTGGTTCATTTTATTATACAATGTTTTCTCTTGGTTTGAAGCCCTTGCCAAGGACTTGATGAACTTCCTGGATGATCACAAAGGCATCGGGATCTGTTGCCTTTACTATTTCACTGAGCTTCGCCACTTCTCTTCTGGATACAATGCACAGGATCACATCCCGATTTTTGTGGGAATAGGCGCCTTCGCTTTTTAGGAAGGTGACGCCCCTGTTCATTTTTTCAAATATTATATCCTTTATTTCTTCGGACTTATCGGATATGATGAGTGACGCTTTTGCATAGCCAAGTCCGGTAATAATGACATCAACGATCTTGCTGGAAACATACAATGCGATAAAGCCCCAAAGCGCATATTCGACTCCTTTGAAGCAAAAGCCGGCAAGACTGATCACGATAAAATCTATCAAAATGAATGTATTTCCTGCAGTCATGATCCTTTTCTGGCTGAAAATCTGCGCGACGATATCAGAACCACCTGTCGAACCATTTGCCTTGAAAACAATGCCCAACCCGATACCGAGAAGCAGTCCGCCATAAAGACTTGCAAGGAGAGGATTTTCTGTCACAGCCGGCAGATGGAGCACATTATTAAAAAAATCTGTAAATAATGAGAACGCAATCATGCCGAAGAGCGTGCGGATGCCGAATCGTTTGCCGAGTACTTTCAACCCGATGATAAAAAGGGGGATATTGAACACCAGCATGACAAGCCCGATGGGAAAATTAAAAAGATGGTTGATGACAACGGAAAGACCGCTTACCCCACCCGCTGCAATTTTATTCGGGGACAGAAACAGCACAATGGACAAACCCATCAGAGCTGCCCCGATGAGAATGAGAAGATATTCTAATGCGATCTTTAATTTGGATTTCATACTAACAACTTGTTGCGAAAACGATGAACTATGATTTTTTTAACTGCTTTTTTCTTCGACGACGCTCCCAATATTCAGGGAAGAAACGCAACTGCCACACCCTTATAATCGCCTCTCGTACAATTTTTTTGGACATTTTTGATTTCCCGTTTATGCGTTCATAGAACACAATGGGAATCTCTTTTATACGAAGCCCCTTTTTCCATACTTTATAATTCACTTCGATCTGAAACGAGTAGCCGTCGGACATCACGTTATCAAGATCGAGCGCTTCGAGAACTTCTTTCCTGAAACATTTGAATCCCCCTGTAGGATCTTTGATGGGAAGAGATGTGATATACCGCACATATTTTGACGCTCCGATGCTTAGGAGCAAGCGGCGGAAGGGCCAATTAATGACATTCACTCCCGTAATATATCGCGACCCGATTACCAGATCGTTTTCTTTGATAGCTTCCAAAAAATCCGGAATATTGTCGGGGTTGTGAGAAAAGTCTGCATCCATTTCGAAAATATAATCATAGTTTTGTTTCAGCGCATATTTGAATCCTGCGATGTAGGCGCTTCCGAGCCCCATTTTGCCTTCGCGCTCCAGGATATGCACTTTCGGATTGGTTTTCATGATATCTTTCACAAGTACGGCAGTACCGTCCGGGGAATTGTCATCAACGATGAGTATTTCTACACGCTTATCTTCCGAGAGCACTTTTGGAATGAGCTTGGGAATATTCTCAGATTCATTATACGTCGGGATTATGATTAATGCTTTTTTCATTTTTTGATTCATATTTTATATGATTAAGATGAAATACGAATGCGCCCATTGGAATTTTGTGTCAATTAATTTGTGTTTTTGGAAGTCTGCCAAAGTGAATAATTTAACCACGAAAAGCACGAAAAACACAAAATAAATGAAATGAAGGTGAACGCTTCACTATCCACACTCTACGATTATATGAGTCGTCGTGGACCATTCCGTAACGAAGTTTTTGAATAACATCGATTTGAGATTTTTGAATCCCGAAACTCGAGTCGAGTTTGGATTTTTGCTGTTGTTTTGCAAGAAACCAGAATTACCTTAGTAAAATTAATGAGTATTTCTTAGATTCAATAATATATTTCTTAACCCGACTCGGGTATTACAAATTTGATTTTCAGGAAATGTATTTAAATAAATGTAACGCAAGATTCCAATCTTGCGTACTCAACATCCGTTTTCATTTCATTACACCGAGACAGGTCGGAATGTTGAGTTACAAAAGACTTATCCTCTTTCTCCCGTCACGCCGTCCCGATCAATCGGGATGAAGGCAGATCGTCCCCACATTTTCTATTTTACATTTTAAATTTTCCATTGCGCGACGTCAGTGGAGCTTCACCATCTTCCTCACAACCGCAGTGTCTTCAAACTCAAGAGAATAAAAATACACACCGGGCGCAGTTATGTTTCCATCCATATCTTTTCCATCCCATACAATTTCGTTTATTACCCAGAAATGTTCATCGGGTCCGTAAAATCTTTGTACAAGCTGCCCTCGTGAATTATAGATAGATAAGGTGTATTCTATCACTCTATCATAATCCAATGAAGTAAAAGATATCATTGTTTGGTCTTTGAAAGGATTAGGAGTATTCTTAAAGAAATACAGATTATTCACGACATTCGTATCAGGATCGACACTGTACCCCTGCCACTCCAGAGCGCCCATGTCGATTCTACCTCCATATACCCGTGGATTTCCCGCAACATCCAACCATGGGAGATGTAATCCTGTCGTGTCCGGTGTACCAGAATCAATACAGGGAGAAGTGCTTGATAAATAATAAGGAAAATCTCCGGTACCTGTAAACTGCGGGTCAGCATCGATATTGCCGTCCAGCCAGTGTACAATATTCGCTCCGTTCTGGTTCCATACACCATTAATACTATCTTTAATATCGTTATATTGAAGATCTAACGTGGAGACGATACCATACGCTGAAAGATCCCACATAAAAATTTCGTATGGTGTATCATCCCACATAATATTATTTGAACACAATACATTACCCCCAACAGAGAGTGGTGATTTCTGCGCAATATTATCTGCAAATGTATTATTGGTAATAAAAATATCTCCTATTGGATCTGTTGAAGAACAAGCCATAACAAATGAGGAAGGAGTATTGTTTTCAGTTATTATCGAGTTTTTGATATGTAGGGTAGGATTACAAAATTGAGCATAACTCATTAAGATCAAAACAAATTCAGGATCGTCGTTGCTATTGTTTTTGAATATACAGTTTTCAATTATCCCATATTCACTTGCTATAAATTGTAACGCTGTATATGAAAGGAATCCGGAGGAAAAATTATCAGTAAAAACACAATTTTCTAGCTTAGAATTATATTTATCATGATATATTCCTGCCATTTTTTCTGAACAATTATTATGAAAAAGTATGTTCCTGTACACTACTGAGTCTGCTTTGTAAGTGTCAATCGCTCCTCTTTCAAGGAAATTTATATTAGATATATCCAGATTCTCAAATATGATATTTTGATTATTTGATGAGTTGAATAATACATTATCAATTATTTCATCAGCTCTGAATGTTAAATTTCTAATAACTACATTGTTTTTCTGGTTAGTGCAATAGATTGTTCTTGTAAAAATTGAATCATCATGAAAGATTTTTGTATCAATATTATCTCCCACAAGTGAAGTATTGCTTTTTAACGAAATAGGAAACATCTGATTATTGAGTGCCTGTGAGTAGTCACCCTCAGCCACGTGGACTGTTTTTGGATTCAAATTGTCTGATGCAATTCTGTAGGTTGCCAGGGCAATCGTCCTCAATGGATCATCTGGTGATAATCCACCATTGCTGTCATCTCCATCTGGTGCTACATAAAGATCATAGTTTATCTCATTCATCCATGCATTTTGAATATCGAAGGAAAATTCCCCTGAAGTTCCATAATTTGTAAGACTAACCTTGATGTCTAACATTTTTGTTATCTTTTTTTATAAATATTT
>CAYUTH010000071.1:0-10902 GCA_964447485.1 uncultured Candidatus Cloacimonadota bacterium
CCAAATATTCCACTTTTTAATCATAAATTATCCCATTTTTTCTTTTTCAACTCGGAACAGTAAACGGTAATGGGTCCAGCTCAATTCGTGACGCAGTGCGTCACATTTTGGAAAAGTTAGATAGAACATTCTCATATTTCTTAAGTTTGACTCATCAAATCCTCTTCCATAATCTCTTATTAATTTCTTGGAAAGTTCTTTTAGAAGTCCTTTCCCGTATTCAGCTCTTTCTTTTCCTTTTTGCTCTTGTTCTACAATTATTCTTCCTATGTGCCAGTATGCCTGAATCATCGCAAAATTTGCAGTCCGATATACTGAGCTTCGGGCTTCTTCGAGTACCGTCTTGATACTCTTATAAGTTGTGTCAATATTTGATTTTTGTATCATATTATTTCTTGTCATAATCCTCCATTTGCTTATTTTCTTTGAAGCTATAATATGAATCTTGTGTGATGATTACATGATCGATGACATCGATTCCTAATATTTCACCGGATTTTATGAGTTTCTTTGTTATCTCCAAATCATCTTCAGAAGGATCGGGATCACCTGAAGGATGGTTGTGAACAATAATTACGGATGATGCCGAGTTTTTAATTGCCGTCAGAAAAACTTCTCTTGGATGTGCTAAACTTGCACTTAATGTTCCTGTTGAAACTTTATCAATGCTAATCAGTTTATTCCGTGTAGTGAGAGAAAGTATATAAAAACTTTCCTTCTTATTGTTACCGATTTCGTTTTTTAAGAGATTGAATACAGTTTCTGGTTTTTCTATTTTTTCACCGAAATTTGTAATGTGCGATCCTGCCTTTTCTCCCAATTTGAAGGCAGCTTGCAGTTTGCAGGCAGTAGCAAAGCCAATACCTTTTACTTTTTTTAATTCTTCAATGCTTGCATTTTTTATATTCTGAAGATTTCCAAAATGAGCAAGCAAGTTTTGAGCAAGTGTTAAAACAGTCTGCCCACGACCACCTTTTTCAATTATTAATGCCAGTAATTCCTGTGTGGAAAGATTATCTACACCTACTTTTTGCAAACGCTCTCTTGGACGTTCATCACGTGGCAAATCCCTAACAGTATATGTCTTGCTTTTCATAATTATAGATATGCCTGAGTGCAAAAACTGGAATTACAAATTAAAGCACACCACCTTAGGTTCCGTCATTTCCATGAGCGAGAATTTGATGCCTTCGCGTCCGAGTCCGGAATTTTTCACGCCGCCGAAAGGCATGCCATCTATTCGATAATCCGAGGAATCATTGATCATAATACCGCCAACATCGATCTCTTTGATTGCCTTGAATGCAGTCTTGATATCATTAGTAAATATGCCTGCATGTAATCCGTAAACCACATCATTTGCTTCTTTGATCGCTTCGTCGAGATCGTTGATCTTGTAAAGAATGACAACAGGTCCGAATACTTCTTCATGTCCGAGTCGGCAGGTCTTGGGCACATCTCTCATCACGGTGGGCTGAACAACTGCTCCAGTACGTTCTCCGCCCGTGAGTAAAATACCTCCAGCTTCAACTGCTTCTTTTACCCAACTTTCGACCCGTTTCGCTTCTGTTTCTGTGATCATGGGACCCATATCCGTGTCTTCATCAAGCTGGTAGCCGACCTTCATTTTTTTTGTGCGTTCCACAAATTTCTTTTCAAACTCGTCGTAAATACCTTTTTGGACATAGAGCCGCTGCACGCCGATACAATTCTGACCGACAGCCCAGAAAGCACCTGATACGCAGCTTTCAACGGCAGCATTAAGATCGCAATCATCCATCACAATGACCGGTGTGTTTGAGCCGAGTTCCATGCCGATCTTTTTCAAGCCGGCTTTTTTAATGATCTCTTTTCCTGCATCGGGTCCGCCGGTAAATGTCACCATTCTCACGCGTTCATCAGTCACCAGCGCATTACCGATCTCATCTCCATGACCCGTTACAATATTCAATATTTTGGGAGGAAGACCCGCTTCCATCAAGATCTCTCCGAGCTTGAGAGCAGAGAGCGGAGTAACAGTTGCAGGTTTCAGCACGACTGAATTTCCGCCTGCAATGATCGGCCCAAGTTTATGAGCCACAAGGTTGAGCGGATCGTTGAAAGGAGTGATCGCAGCAATAACGCCAATTGGGAAACGGTAATAGTAACCCACACGATTTTCTGAACCCGGCATGCTGTCAAAGGGTATTGTTTCACCCAGAATTCGCTTTGCTTCCTCAGCAGAAAGTGTAATCGTATTCACAGCTCTTCGGGCTTCGCCACGTGCTTCTCTGATAGTTTTGCTGCCTTCCATAGCTATCGTTCTCGCGAGCTCTTCCTGTCGTTCTTTCATGATCTGTGCAGCCTTATAAAGGATATCAACTCGTTCATGTACAGGCATATTCTTGCTAATCTCAAATCCTTCCACAGCTGCATCGATCGCTTTCTTTACATCTTCGACCGTGCCTGCAGGAACTGTATCTATCACCTCACCGCTTAATGGATTCTTCACTTCAATTTTTTTATCTTTATCGATCCAATGACCGTTTATGAGCATTTTCATAGTTTTCTCCAATTCTTTATTTTATAATATTCAATATGTCGACATAAATTGAAAAGCCTGTCTCGATTTTTCCTGCGCCAGCTCCCTGTATAGTTATCTTTCCCATCAGATCTGTATCAAATGTGAGCGCATTATGAGCGCCATTCACACCTGTAAGCGGATCGGTCAGGGGTAATTTTACCGGTTTTACTGAAGCGATAATTTTATCTCCTTCAAGTCTGGTTGACCCGATAAGTTTATACCTCATTCCTTCAGCCGCTGCTGCTTTTATCTCTTCCAAAGTGATCTTGCTGATACCTTCGCAGGGCACATCTTCCGGTTTGACGTTTCCGCCGAGAAGCACATTACTGAGGATAACGACTTTTGCAAGGGCATCATATCCTTCCACATCAGCTGTAGGGTCAGCTTCCGCATAGCCAAGTTCCTGTGCTTTTTTCAATGCATCGGCATAGGACCAGCCCTCCTGCTCCATCTTGGTCAGGATATAATTTGTGGTGCCGTTCAGGATACCTTTCACTTCTGTGATTTTGCATCCTGCAAGGCATTCACGGGCAAGATTGAAAACCGGTGTCCCGCTCATGACCGTTCCTTCGATGAGGAATTTCACACCTTTTTCTTCTGCAAGTTTAGAAAGTTTTTTGTAATATAATGCCGCAGGTCCCTTATTTGAAGTGGTGACATGCATGCCTTTTTTCAACGCTTCTTCGATGTGTTTCGTGGCTGGTTGTCCTGTTTTTAGATCCGTATAGGTCATTTCAGCCATGATGTCCGCATCGCTTTTTTGTATCGTTTCGAGAGCATCCCATCCCTTGTGAAGTTCTCCTTTGCAGCAATCCGAACTGCAGTCATACTCTTCGAGTAATCCTCCCGAATTCAATATTTCTATAATCTTTTCAATATGGAGTCCATCCGAACAATGCAGGGAACCTTTTTTGAAATCGGAAATCGCAACAAGGGAAATATCCAATTTCTTTTTCTGGATTATTTCCAACAATCCCAGCCCGACAGTTCCGCAGCCGATCAAGATAAGTTTAGATTTAGCCATGTTTTCACCTCTTGTATATTTTTTATTTATTTAATTTTGTAACGATTGGGATCATCAAATACATCTATCACAAATACTTTTGTGAGAAATTCTGCTGAATGAACAACATCCTCAGGAATATAATACCAATCACCCTTTTCATAAATTTTTGTTTCTTCGCCAATTGTCAGCTTCATCTTTCCATCGAACACAAAACCCCACTGCGCACAATGCGAGTGATCGGGCATTTTGCCAACAGGATCGATATCAAAGAAAACAACCTGCTTATCATCACTTTTAATTACCCAACCGCGAATGCCTTCTATAGAAATATTGATCTCAGGAAGATTTCGTATCATCGGCGGGTAGGGCGTCGCATCAAATTCTTTAAAATAATCTTTCATGTGACCTCGCTGTTTTAAAATAATCCTTTCACAAATCCTCCGTCTATCTGCAGGGCAACTCCTGTTATATAATTCGCTCTTTCAGAGGCAAGGAACGCAACCGCTGACGCAAATTCTTCTGGTGTGCCAAGTCTTCCCATCGGGATAGTGCTTTCGATTTTCTTATAGAACTCATCAATTGTGCCTTTACCGCTTTCCTCAAAAGCACGTGCTAAATTGGTTACGCGCTCGGTTTTAGTATACCCGGGACAGACTGCATTCACAGTAATACCAAACTTGGCAACCTGGTTTGAAAGTGATTTCGAAAAACCGATCACGCCGGTTCTGGCAGTGTTGGAAAGTATCAAATTATCGATGGGCTGCTTCACAGAAACAGAAGTTATATTGATGATCCTCCCCCATTGCTGTTTTTTCATATGAGGAATCACTTCATAACACAATGAAATTGTACTCAGCAGATTGAGTTCGAGCGCCTTTCTATAATCGTCAACAGAAAAATCCTCGAACATACCCGCAGGAGGACCGCCGGCATTACACACCAAAATATCAATAGTTCCGAATTCTTTTTTGATCAGTTCCACCGCATGAGTGACCTGCTTTTTGTCAGTGACATCTGCTTGTATTGCTTTGACTACTCCGCCTGTCCGTTTTATGATCTCATCTCTCGTACGAAGAAGATGCTCTTCATTTCTTGCGCATATTACGACCTGTGCTCCTTCTTCGGAAAGCTGCATTGCAACTGCTTTTCCAAGTCCTTTACTTGCTGCGGTGACGAAAGCTACTTTATCTTTTATGCCCAAATCCATTATGTATAACTCTCTTAAATCTGATCCTTTATACACGCAGATAAACGCTTTACTGCTTCTTCAAGCTGTTTTTCCGATGCATAGGAAAAATTAATTCTCATATGATTTTTGCTGGGATTCTCTCCATAGAATACTTCACCGGGGACGAAAGCAACCTTAAATTTTATAGCTTCATAAAAAAGCTCTTTTGTGTCAATTTGTTCAGGGACTGTAACCCACAGGAACAATCCACCCTCCGGTTTCGTCCATGTGACTCCCATCTCTTCAGGGAAGCATTCATCCATTGTAGTGAGAAATACTTCGAGTTTTTTTCGATAATATTTTACACACTTCTCAATATGCTTGTTGAAGTTCATCTCAGTGAGAAATGCAGTGCAGAGATCCTGGTTGTATTTCGGAGTATTGAGCACATTCCCCTCTTTGATATTCGTCATTTTCTGTATCACTTCCGGTGCTCCGATATTATATCCAACTCTCATTCCGGGACAGAAGAGTTTTGAAAATGTAAATACCCCGATGACATTATTTCCTTTTCTCTGCTGATCGAGATATAATAAGGATGGAATTGATTCACCGTAATATCGCAAATCCCTGTAGGGACTATCTTCGATGATGGGAATATCATATTCATAACTCAAGTCGATGAGTGAAATTCTCTTTTCATAACTCATAGTGATGCCCGAAGGATTCTGGAAGTCCGGTACTACATAAATGAATTTGGGCTTCTTGTTTTCTTTTGCCAGTGCAATGATCTTTTCTCTGTATCCATCGACATTCGGTCCATCATCTTCGATATCCACACCAACAAAAGTTGGATTCTGAAGCTGGAAAGCCACTATCGCACCTGCAAAGGTCGGACGATCCAACATCACAATATCACCGGGATTCAAGAAAAGACGTCCGGTAATATCGAGCCCATGCTGCCCGGAAGAAGTGACCAGGAGATTTTCTCGGGTTATCTCTATATTCTCTCTTCTCATGAAAGCGATAATTGCTTCGATGAGAGTCGATTCACCGCCGATCGGGGTGTACTGCATGATCGTTTCGATATCTTTTTCAAGCCTGTTCTTGGAGGCGATCCGCGTTTCTTCTTTCAGGAAAATATCCGGCGAGGGTAATCCTCCTGCAAGTGATATTATTTCCGGATCAGTTAACAAGCTGAATAATTTACCAATGGAATATCCGCCGTAATTTTTCATATTTTCTGAAAACATTAACTGCCAGTTATCAACCATCTTTCGACCTTTCTGTCATTTTTGTATGATATTTATTCATGCAATTCTTACCACAGAGGGCACAGAGACTTATTATAGTTTGAATCTTTTAATGTCAAAGGTTAAAAGGTTTGTATTCAAATTTATCAACAAACCCATAAAGATATTTGAGAGTTTCATATAGGTTAAAATTTGAGCAGTATGGATATGCACAACCGATTATTTTTCGAGTAAATTTATCACTTGTTATTTTCTCTGTGTTCTCAGCGTTCTCTGTGGTGTAATTCATATTATATATTTATTCTCAATATGAAGTGCCGCCGAAGACTGCTTTAATACCTTTTTTCATAAATGCCTTACCGTCTTTTGTTGCACGGAGTGCTTTATAATAGATCACATCACCGATCTTTTCTGCATTGAGTTCTCTATCTTCTTCAGGCAGGAAATATGCTTCCATCGTGTCGAGTTCTCGCGCAGTGCCGTCACTTTCATATTTGAAGGTCATATTGGTGCCGCTTTCCAGTACTTTGAATGCATTGTCCGTCCAATTGAAACCTGCGATACCGAGATCAGGATTTATATATATATGAGCAGCGAGACTGATACCCTTAATACCGCTCTCTTTCAGCTCTTTTGCGCACTGTATGAATGTTTCTGCAGTGGCGCCATTTCCTATATTGATCTCATAAAGCGGAGATGTGCCGTCATCTCTCAGATATTCTTTCATAATATTAAGGAGCATGCGGAATTGCATTGTATTTTGTGTGGCAAGCAGCATAGAGATTTTAATATGAAGATTGGGAATATCCCTTCCATAATAACAAATAGCAATAATCGTACTCCAACTTGGATTAAGGAAGAAATCTGCTCCCGTAGCCAACGCTGTTCTTGTGATGCCGTCTAAATACACCAGATGGTTGTTGTTTGCAACTTCGATCCCACCAAAATTTCCAAAGAATGTGCCCTGATTTTTCAAAACTAAGGCAGATAATCCATTGCCAATATCAGTTCGTTCAAACTTACAGCCGGTTATTTTCTCAAGTTCTATGAATCTGCTCTCCATTTGCGGAATCCCAATCAAGTTCGTGCTGCAGAATTTGGAAGCTTTCATGATATTTTCAGACATCATGAGGGTTGCCATAAGGTCACCATTATACACATAATTATCCGTGAGTGCTACGACAGAAATAAATTCCGAAGGAACAAAACAGGCATCGTCCGTCTCTGCGCTTTCTGCAATACGTTTCATCGCATGGTGGGTAACTTTTGCTCCCTGCCATCCAGAAACCTGGGCAGTGGCAACGCCAAAATTATCATTGTAGGATATATTATTCTTTTTCTCAAAATCTTCGACTTTAGCAAATTTCTTCACTAATTTCTCGGCATCCTCGATCATATTGCCAAAACCTTTTTCACCGAGAATGCGTTTTCTGGTCTCAAATTTCCTCATCTCTTTGATTGTGTTTACTATCTCTTTAGCTCCTCCATGATATTCCTTCAATGCATCAATTGCTTTCATTTCACTATTTGATAATAGTTGGTACTTCATGCGTGCTCCTTTTTTTATATTATATTTTTTCTCATTCATATTTTTCGTAGGTTTTTAAAATTTTCATTTTTAACTTTTCTCTAAAAATTTGACTCGAATTATGTAGTCAATATTTTCTTTTTAATATTCTATAATACATAACGTATATGTAAATGACAAAGTGTTAATTTCATTCCCGTTTTTAATTTGGATCTGAAAAAAATTCAAAAATAATCAGTGGAATCTGTTGTAGTAATTCTGCGTGTATGAAAAAAAAGAGGGGTTGAAAATTTTCAACCCCGTACATTTAAAGAATGCTATTTCATTATGATAAGTTTCTTTGTTTCTGTAAGTTCTCCGTTCACGAATAATGAATACAAATACATGCCTGACTGAAGTTTCTCTCCATTTTTATCTTTTCTATTCCAGTCTAAATTTATAGAGCGTTTCTTCCGAATCACTGACAATGAACAAAAATTCTGTACCTGGTATGATCGCAACGCCTTCTGCTTTCTCGAAATCGAGTGAATAGCTCTCTATCACACCGAGGGCTTCCGTCCAGAGATATAGTTCCCTGCTCTGGTCGCTTACTACAAAGAAAACCTCTTTTTCTTCATTCCAGCACATACCGGAATAATCATCTGCAAAATCGAGAGTTAATGTTTTCTTTATCGTGTAATCATTGTTAAGTTCGATAAAATATCCCGGCAGTTTTTCCTTCATAAGATAGAAAGAGTGATCTTGTCCTATGCAGATTGCTTCAAGCCCACTGTTATCTCCGGTGGGAATTGGAATCTCATAGCGGTTCAGTTCCACTCCTTGCAGCGATATGTTCACAAGTTCGTTCACACTTTCTTCCACTATCCAAAGTGTACTGGTAGAGTAATCATATGCAATGCCTTCGAGGTCCTGTCCTATATAGGGAAGGGTTTGCAATATATTTCCTTCCAGGTCCATGTGATAAATTTGGTTTGAATTATCACTTACTGTCCAGAGCGTATTGTCTGTTTCGCAATATACTAGTCCTGATGGCTCTAAAATTTCAAGCGAATATGTATCGTCCAAAATAAGTCTTTTTTCGACATGCTTAGTTTCCTGAATACTACATGAGATTGATATCATGACAGTGATAAATATGAGTACGAGTTTTACGCTCATTGCTTTTTTCATTTTCGCTTCCTTATAAAAGAGGAGCAGCAGATATTATCCACTGCTCCTTCATTGAAATACACCTATGATATTGTGTTAAATTTATTCACCATTACTAAATCCAGGTGTGGGAGGATATTCGTAACCAACACCAAAGAATTCCCACGTATCTGTTCCATCTGGTAAACGACCTTCAGATATATCTGTTTGTTGTGCACCAAATGTAAGGGAATCGAGTATTGTTGTTCCATCGGATTCAGTCAATCCTAATTGCTCTCCACCTGCGGAAAGTTTAATATTCACATGTAACACTCCCTGCTCTGGCTCTTTATCTGCCCAAAGCAGAAGAAATCCACCCGGGGGAATGGCAGTAGAATCAGGATAGGTATCTGGAATCTGCCACGTCGTTAAATCTTCAAGGTCATCGGTGATATACATACCACCGACATTGCCAAGTATATTTCCGCCATTATATATCTCGATCCAATCGTCGTAATTTCCTTCAGGATCGGGAATAAACGTGTCATTATCAGCCATGAATTCATTGAAGTAATAGATCGCTTTTGGCACGTCGCCAGAACCATTCTCAGCACCGGGTGTATACATAGTAGTATAACCTGCGCCGAAGTAATCCCATGTGTCGGCACCATCTGGAAGTCGTCCCATCGAGATATCGGCAGTTTGTTCGCCATAGCTAAGGGAATCGAGTATGGTTGTTCCATCGGATTCGATCAATCCAATCTGCTCGCCATCACCCGAAAGTTTGATATTGACATGTAATACACCCTGCTCGGGCTCTTTATCTGCCCAAAGGACAAGATATTCACCGGGAGGGATTTCGGTGGAATCAGGATAAGTGTCCGGGATCTGCCATGTTGTAAGGTCTTCCAGATCGTCCGTAATATACATACCCCCAACATTGCCAGTTACGTTTCCACCATTATAGATCTCTATCCAGTCGTCATGAGCACCATGTTCATCAACAGGTCCGTAATCGTTACTTGCCATGAATTCATTGATGTAGTACAGCGGTTGGGGTGTGTCACCAGAACCGTTTGCAGCTCCAGGAGTGTACATGGATCCATGTCCTTCACCATAATGCTCCCATGCTTGAGTACCATCCGGATAACGACCTTCCGAGATGTCCGTTTCCTGTGCGCTGTAGGTAAGAGAATCTACAACGGTCGATCCGTCTGCATCGGTAAGCCCGATCTGCTCTCCATCACCTGAGAGTTTTATGTTCACATGCAGGACACCATGCTCGGGTTCTTTATCAGCCCACAATACGAGGAAATCGCCTGCAGGTATAGTTGTTGAATCGGATTTTGTTGCAGGTATCTGCCATTGCTGGAGATCCGCAAGATCATCAGTAATATACATTCCTCCGATATCCACAGCTTTATCGGATCCATTATATATCTCGATCCAATCACCATGATTCCCGTATTCGTCCACAGGACCAAAATCATTGCTGGCCATGAACTCATTAATGAAAATTTCAAATTCATTGTCGCCAGGACCAGTGGAATCCTTACTGCAACCGAAAAATAAACTTAGTGTTGCAATGAGGATGATGAGTAATTTCACATACTTCATTTTTTTTCTCCTTTCGTTGAATTTAATATATTTATTGATTTGCTGCACCCGGGGTAGGAATGCTGCAGCGATCCCAGTTATCGGTTCCGTCCGGAAGACAACCATCTGTAAGGTCACTCGGGACAACATCGGTATTTTTTTGATCAATAATGGTTGTGCCATCAGCTGCCACGAGTGCAAAATCTTCATCATCACTGAGTTTGAAATTAAGATCAAGAGTTCCCGGGAAATCACCTCCGTCTGCAATTAAGACAAGAAAGCCACCCGGCTGGATTGTTGTTGCTGCAGGATCATCATCGGCGATCATAGATTGAGTAAGATCTTCGAGGTTATCGGTCATATACATTCCACCGACATCGATTGCTGCATTTGTCCCGTTGTATAATTCAATCCAATCAGGAAAATCATTATTGGGACCAGCCCATGCAACATTGTTGTGGCTCATGAACTCATTAATACATAACTGATTGAGGGGTTGAGGTCCCGGATCGGGTCCAGATCCACTCTTTTCATCCAGACTACAGCTCACTACACCGAGTCCAAGAATTATAAGTATTGCTAAAATTCTTACGTGTTTCATTATTACTCCTTTTATTTAAAAGTTTACTACGACCATTCCCTGAATATAGTTAAAATCGT
>CAYUTH010000072.1:0-10771 GCA_964447485.1 uncultured Candidatus Cloacimonadota bacterium
ATCCCCTCTTTTACGGAGAGGAACTTCCCTGTATCATGGATCATATAGATTATGGTGATTATATTGATATTGGTGATTGGACGGCAGGAGATGTGGGTGATCTAGGTACGTTAAGCAGTAACATAGGTGTGATAAGTGATAGTGGAATAGAAGGCCATCGTTATTTAAATATTACCCCATACGTCCAAAATGATTATGATAATAACAGGAATAAAACCCAGTACCGAATCCGTTTTCCCGTGGATACTGACTGGGATTCACTTTGGGATTATATTTGTTTTAGCCAGGGTTCTACACCAACTTTAACAAATCCGGGTCTTATCCTGTATTTAACAAAAATAAATTCAGTGGATGAAAACAACATATTTGAATATAATCTGGAAATATTTCCCAATCCATTTATTACTTCTACAATTATTTCTTATAATGCACGACAGGGACAGATTAATCATGTTGGAATTTATAATCTTAAAGGGCAATTGCTGAGGACATTAGGATTTAGTGATTCGGGTTTAGGATTTTGTGCTGAATGGGATGGTAAAGATGAAACTGGACGTGATATGAGTAACGGGATCTATCTTATAAGGGTAGAGAGCAAGGATGTGAATGTCATAAAGAAGGTGATGAAGTTACGGTAATTTTTAAATAAAAACAACACACCATGGGGGTGCGTATGAGAAAAAGAATTATAATGTTACTTATTTCGCTATTATTAGCTGGGACTATACAGTTGACTGCAGATACTCTTATAGATACCACCTATAGTGTCCCTGAGATGGATGGATGTATTGATTATAATACATATTGGAATACGTATTATGTTGATATTCTTAGTAGTTTACTTGCAGGAGATTTTTGGGATTGGTATAATGGCGGAAACTGCTATGTCCGGTCCTTTGTTTCAATTCCACTTCCCGAAGGCCCTGATGGATATGAGTTAGATAGTGCGTATATATATATATATCAAAGTGCTTCATTTGGTAATTCAGTACCCGATGTGTTTCCGATATGGGATATGACCTCGGGGAGTTATGAAGTCCCTTGTTATGTTGATCATGTAGATTATGGATACACTTTGGATATAGGAGATTTTAATTCAGGTGTATTAGAAAATTGTATTGGAATTATATCTGAGACTCCGGAAGACGGGTGGAGGGAACTTGAAATTACTCAATATGTACAAGAGGATATTCAGGAACAACGAGAATACTCCCAATACCGCATACGTTTTCCAATAAATACAGATTATGATGATCTTGATGATCTTTTGTTATATGGCTCTGGGGAAAATACAGCAGGATATAAGCCTTATATTCGGTTTATTTTTACTATCAATAATCCTATTGATGAAGTTTATCCTTCGTCCGTTAACGGTTTGGTATCCATTTATCCCAATCCAGTGAGAGACAATTTTACTATTGTGTTTGAGAATCCAAAGCAGAAGCGAATGCAGATTTCTCTTTATAATGTGCGAGGTGAAAGAATAAAGAGTATTTGTACGAATAGTGTAAGCAATTCTTTCACCATAGGAACCGATAATGTACTGTCAGGCGTCTATTTTATGAGAATAGACAATGAAGATGTTACTCTCACAAGAAAAATACTTGTGATAAAATAGTGAAAACAATTTACGGCTTCGCAATAGTAAGCTATTACATGGAGGAACAATGAAAAAGACAGTATTTATGATGCTGTTGGGACTCTTATTAACAGCATCGGTTTATGCAGACGGCTATGTGGAAGGCAATCTGCTGATCCATACGACGGACGCTCTGTATGTTACTCAAAAGGAACCGCAATTAACAACGAATAAAGGATGGTTCAATGCCCTTATTCCAACGTATAATATTTCCGATCTGCGACAGTTAGGCGAGAATAATATTCCACAGGGTATGGATTATTTCTATTACCTGGTAGTGTTTGATACAACATTTACGGTTGAAGATGTGCAAAGTGAATTTTCCACTAAGGGTGAAGTTATCTTTGCAGAACCCAATGCTCTTTTCGATCTCTATTCCGGTGTTAACACGAATGATACGCATGCTGATAAATTGTGGGGTTTGGAAAAGATAGGCATGGACAGCGTGTGGTCCGAGATTGCTGAATATGGAGATTCCTCTGTTGTTATTGCAGTGCATGATACAGGCATAGATTTAGGGCTGAATCCGGGAGACCCGATTCATGAAGACCTTTACGCTAACCTCTGGCAGGATAGTCTGGGTTATTATGGATATAATTTCTATGCAGAATGTATTCCACCTGGACAAGAAGACCCACACAAACCCCAAGATTTATTTGGTCACGGCACACATGTGTCCGGCACCATCGGAGCGATGACCAATAATGGGGTTGGCATAGCCGGTATTGTCGGTGGATGGGGAGCAGGGAATCCAGGTAGCAAGATAATGACAATAAGGGCAGGCAATAGATTAATTCCATTAGTTTGTTGTGTTAATGGACTCTGGTATGCTTATAATAATGGTGCAGATGTGGTAAATATGAGTTGGGGTAGTTTAACAAATAGTCCGACATTGCAGGCATGTGTTGATTCGATATCATCATATGAGGATGCTCCGCTACTAGTCGCTTCTTGTGGAAACAATGGTAACGACGATGAAACGTATCCGGCAAGTTATCTGCAAGTAATAGCTGTAGCTGCTACGGATGTTAATGATGAGAAATGTTCGTTTTCTACTTATGGAGACTGGGTTGATATCTCTGCACCGGGTGGAAAAGGTGAAGATCCATCAACCACTAAGATTTATTCTACTATGCCCTTTGATGATCAGTTCTATCTTTATGTATACTATGGTTATCAGCAGGAATATGATTACATGCAGGGAACTTCTATGGCATGTCCTCATGTTGTCGGACTTGCCGGTCTTATTAAAAGTCATTTTCCTGGCTTAACAAATAAACAAATACGTGGAAGAATTTTCGGAACATCTGATGATATTAATTCTGAAAATTCTGATTATATGTACAGACTAGGCGCTGGGAGAATTAATGCTTATAGAGCATTAACCGAAAACGAGCATCCTGTTATTCGATATCACGATGTTGTAATTGAGGATGGCAATAATAGTATTTTTGAGTGTGGGGAGACAGCAGAAGTGCAAATAAAACTCAAAAACTGGTGGGCTGACGTGGAAAATGTTAGTGGTACTTTATCAACTGATGATCCTTATATAACGATTGAAGATTCTTGTGGGTACTGGGGCAATATTGAACAGGAAGAAATCGTAACTAATAATGTTAATAAATTTACAATCTCAGATAATTCAATTGTACCAAGAACTGCTATTTTCACACTTCATATTGAGGCAGATAGTATGGATACTTGTGATATAGGATTTTTATTTACGATTCATGTTGATACAGGGACTCCATTAGTCTCCCTTCCTCTTTCTGCTGGTGAGACTATTACAACGGAAGCAGTTATGTCAGATATCGACAATGATGGTCTGGACGAAATTATTATTGGCTCTTCCGAAGGTTATATTTATATTTATATTTATAATAATGCTAATGTTTTATCTTTAGATACTAATTATCCAATAGATTGTACTCCTGCATGCGGTGATATAAATAATGATGGATATGATGAAATTGTTGCCGCTAATGACAATGGTGATGTTTTTATATGGGATAAAGATGGTAATGTAATTGCTCAATATCTGGTAGATGGAATATGCAAACACACTATCGTCTTAGAAGATGTCACAGGAGACGGGCAATTAGAGATAATTGTATCTACACAGAAATCATCAACTTACCCATATAATGGCGTGGAGGGTTTTCACATTATTGATCAAATAACAGATCAAATATATACTTACGATACATCTATTAGGATAAAGAAGCCCATTTCAGTTTCTGATGTTGACAATGATAATAAGAAAGAAATTGTTGCATTAATTAAAGCTCAGTCCGCACAAACTACTATGTTCTTAAAATGTTATTCTGTTGATGGCTCATTCAATATCAGTGAAAGTTTTAGCACAACTCATTCGTCTTCTAATTTGGGCGGATATGAGGTTTTATCAGGACCACAAATTGCAGATATAGATGAGGATAACGTAAAAGAGATTTTGTTTAATTATACTCATGGTGGAATGACAGAAGGATTGTATTCTGGTATTGTAGTTTTTAATTTTGGAGAAAGCGATCCTTTATGGGATGTGGAGTTAGTAGCAGATTACGCTACTCGTTGTCCTATAATTATAGGAAATTTTGATGAATATAATACAGGATTAGAAATTGTATATGTCTGTTCATTAGATGAGGAGTCATGTTTAATTTCAATTTGGAATCATAGCGGTGAAATTATAGATAAATCTTTAGAATATATAGAGCAAGTATCTGATGTTCTTTTAACCGATATGAATGATGATGGAAATCAAGAAATAATTCAATGTTCCCATTATAATTTTCGATTGTTTACTAATAGTTGCCTTGAAGCATCAGAGTGGAATATTCATACAGATGAATACAATCCGTTTGAGTCTATTTCAATTGGTAAGGTGACAGCAGAATCAAGTAATGATATTGTATTAATAATGCAGGATGGCACCATATATGCATTTCCAATTGAGTATTCAACGAGTTCTACTTCAGAATGGTCTCAATACCAGAACAATTCGAGAAATACGGGAAGTTATTTTCAACCGATACCTGAAGTTATTGGAACTGATATAACAGTAAAGCACAATGTTGTTGTTGATACAAAGATAAGTTTTCCCATTGAAGAACCGGAAGCAAGACTAATAATCAATCCGGGTAATGAAATTCTTTTCGAATCAGGTGGATTAATTGAAGGACGAAACGTTCATGCAGTAGGTACAGAAGAAAATCCAATAATCTTTTCAGGATTATGTGCAGATACAACGAAGAGTTATTGGGATGGAATCTCGATCAACGGATGTGATGATGCCCAGTTTGAACATTGTACAATCGACAAATGCAGGAATAGGTTTATTCATGGAGAATACCGAGAATAACATAATTAAAGATTGTACAATAATGTATAATGATATTGGTATCTCTTTGTATACCTCTACACCATTTATTAAGAAAAACAATATATCATACAACAATTACGGTATAACAGGTTTTCATGAGAGCATACCTATATTGAGTGACCTGGATACACTTGGGACTCCATACCAGAATGCAGTAGTTGAAAATGAGATAAATATCCTTCTTGAAGAGTCGGAAGTATATCTTGATAATGGCTATAACGATATATATAGCACTTTTGATAATTATATCGTTTTGGAGGACTATCCTGAAAAATATTTAAATGCACGAAACAATTATTGGAACAGTACTGTTATTGAAGAAATTCTTTCCCACCTTATACCAGCAGAGACCTTTGTTATTGAACCTATATGTGAAGAACCCAATTGGAAGAGTTCTAATCCGTATCTGACTCCTGAAAACCAGAAGCTAGGTGAAGGATATTCTTATCTTTTAGATGAGGATTATAATAACGCATCAACATCCTTTACCGAATTGATTGCGACATATCCTGAGACCAATGAATCGGATCTTGGAGTAGTTGGTCTTTATTCATGTTATATTGGATTTAAAAATCAGTGGGATGTGTTAGAGTCATATCTTGATACACTTCTTGTTAATCCTGTGAACTTGGAAACCACAGAGAAACTATTGGAAACATACAGGAATTTGTGTTTGCGAAAGAAAGAAGAGTTTACAGATGCAATTGTCAATTATGAAGCGATATTAGATAATGATCCATCTTACGAGGACTCTTGTTATGCTGTGATAGACATAGGAAATACCTATCTTGAAGCTCAATATGCCGGTAAATCTGTAATGGGAAAATATACTGATCTCATTCCTAAATCTTACGAAGCACATCGTGAAGTTACAATGGATCTATTAAAATCAATTATTAAAGGGCTTGAACCTTCTTCCAATAATGCAAATGTGTTTGATAAACCGACACTGTTCCAGAGTTATCCCAATCCCTGTTTTAGCACTACTAGCATAGATTATTTCATACCTCAATCCTCACAAGTTACCCTGAAGATATATAATATAAGGGGTCAGTTTGTGAAGAAGATCGATGACGGTAAAAGAGAAGCAGGTAAATATAGTATTATGTGGGATGGAACGGATTATAATAATAAAAAATTAGGAAATGGTGTGTATTTCTACAAACTCGATGCTGGAAATCACTCAACAATAAAGAAGTTAATTATGATGAAATAATTACTTAATAATCACTAAAACTGAAGAGGAGTGCATGCTCCTCTTCTTTTTATTCAATATTCTGAATTTTCAAGATATATATAAATAAGGCTCTATATAAGAAAAGATATAAAAAGAATTCGTCAATTTTCGACTACAGAGTCATCGACTCCATATTATTTTTTGCAATTCTCTGTGTTCTCTGTGGTAATTTTTTTCTGTATGCTTTAACTAAGTCTGGTTTACTCTGAATTTCCGAAAAATTTGACATTAAAAACCCGCTCCCCTACCAAAGCAGTTGTGAAAGAAAATGCCCATAGTCATAATAAGGAAATCCTTTGATGAAAAAAGCTCCCGTGAAAAATATCGATGATATTATCAACGCAGTCGTCGCATTATATCTTACCCTTATCCGCTTTAACAAAAAGGAGCTTTCCAAGAACGATATAGAAAAAATATACAATATCATCAAAACCACTTTCCGGCAGGAAGAAATACACATTCACCATATTCAGCGTCTTATTGAAAATCCCCTTCCGCTCAAACAGGCAATTAATATCATAAAAAACGACCTGCGATTCCCCGATAAAATAACACTTCTGATGAATCTGCTGCTCATTGCGCACATCAATGACGATTTCTCTGTGATGGACAGGTTGGATATTCTGGAAGTCGTGGAATTGCTGGAAATAGATATCCGGACATACTCCCAGATCATAGACCTCATTGAAGAAGAAAATGACTCGATCGAGATCAGCTTGCAGGAATTCTTGCTCAATATCGACAAAAATCTCTTTATGAATTTTCTTCTGCTCGGGGAAAGTCCGCATTGTGATATTCTTCTCAGAGATGACAATCACACGCCGTACAAAATATTAGTTTTGATAATCGAAAATCTCGTGCTGGTTGGCAGTTATGTAGATGGTTTATACAGGATCGGTTCACAGGCATTAAATAAAAACGTGCTCATGAAGCTGCAAAAAGATGAAACCATCATACTGAAAAATCACACTGATGAAAATGCAGTCGAGGTATCCTATAATGATATTTTGAAACTCTATCATAACAAGGTCGAGGAAGTGGCAAAAGTCATTAAATACACAAAAGAAAGTTTTGATGTCGACTTCACCCAGGAAAAGAACAAGCTTAAGATAGAGGTTTTCGACGGAAAGATCATACAGAATAAAACTCTCCTTGCCAAGGGTTCGATCTATGAAGTGATAATTACAGACCGCTTTATTATTAATGATGTTATAGAGCTCTCTCCACTTGATATCCTCACGGAAAAACTCACTTTTGCGAGGGATGAGCGGCGTTTTGACACCCTATTTCTTGAGAGTTATGAAGATTTTTTCCGCATGAATGAGCATAAATCTACTAATGCAATTATTAAAATCTCACAGAAAGATAATGATTATTTTATTTCGCCTTTGATCAAGAGTCCTCAGATTTACCTGAATCATCAACCACTTGATAAGGAAAAGGAATTTGAGCTCGCAAAAGATGTCGTTACTGTCGGTAAAATTACTATCCGTTTTAATAAGTTCTTTGATATTCATAAGGTCGAGCTGGAGGTTGTCAAAATGGAGGTTAACAGCCTTCATTACACCTTTAAAGACGATAATAAAATTGCATTGGACGAGATCAATTTTTATGTAAAACGCTGTGAATTTCTTGCCGTCCTCGGCGCAAGCGGCAGCGGTAAAACAACTCTTCTAAAATGCCTGATCGGAGAGATCATTCCCGATACTGCGTCTATTTTCATCAATGATTTTGATTTCTATAAAAATTACTCTTATTTCCAGAAATATATCGGGTATGTTCCCCAGGATGATTTGCTTTTTAATAATCTGACGGTTTATGAAAACCTCTTTTACTGCGGTAAACTGCGTCTCCCGCATATCAGGGATTCCCGTGAACTCAAAAAGAAGATCGACAATATTCTCATACAGATCGGATTGTCCGAAAAAAGGGATCTTGTGGTCGGTTCCATTATGGATAAAAAGCTCAGCGGCGGCGAACGCAAACGTCTAAACATCGCTCTCGAACTTCTTGCGGAACCCCTTATCATAATATTGGATGAGCCCACATCAGGACTCTCATCAAAGGATTCCGAGAAAATTACCGACATCCTCAATGAGCTTAAAGAACAGGGTAAGATAATCATTGCCACGATCCATCAACCGAACCCTGATATTTTCCAGAAATTCGACAAGGTTCTCCTTATCGACCAACAGGGCACGGAAGTATTCTTTGGAAACACCGAAGAGGTGTTCAACTATTTTAATGATGAGCTCGAGAAGATCAGCTACGGTTTGGGAAATCTTTTAAGAAAGAAAGAACTGAAAATGGCTGAATATCTTTTTGATATTCTGCAATGTCCTCTTCTTGATTCAGAAGGAAATCCTGTCTATAAGCGTTCAAGCTCAATTGGAGGGGCAAAGCAGGAACTCAGAAAATTCCCCCCAAGTCATTGGAAAGCAAAATTTGAGAAATACCAGTTATTTGAGCTGATGAAAAGAAAAAAACAGAGCGAATCTGATGAAGCGGCTGAAGCAGTCAGCAAGAAAACCATTTCCAATAAAAGAACTCCGTTCCGAGAATATTTCTCCCAATTTTACTATCTTTTTGCACGCAATATACTTAATAAATTAAAGAACAAATCGAATCTCATTGTGACATTTTTGGCAGCGCCGATTCTTGCGATCCTCATATCAATTATATTACGGTACTCACCCCCGGAACAGAGTTATTCTTTTGCATTCAACCTTAATATGAAGATCTTCATATTCATCTCGATCATCGTCTTTATTTTTCTGGGGCTTTCAAATAGTCTTGATGATATCTTTTCAGAAAAACGCATTATCATACGAGAGAAAAAGTTACGCATCAAATGCGGACTTGTCTTGCTGGTAAAAAACCTCTCACTTGCCATTTTTGCCTTTTTCCAGGCAGTGATCTATTTTGCAGTTTCGAGTGTTATTCTTGAGATCCGCGGGGTGTTTTTCGTATATGTAGGTTACCTTGTCCTCTCGGCTTTTATAGGTTTTTCAATTGGACTTCTCGCATCTGCAGTACTCAAAGACAAGAAGGCAATGATCAATATCCTTCCAATTGTGCTTATTCCCCAAATGATATTTGCAGGCGCAGTGATAGAATTCGAAAAGATGAATCGAACCGTCAAAGTGAATCCCGAATCAGTCATACCGGAATTCTGTCATATCATGCCGTCACGATGGTTATTCGAAGGGCTGTTTACTGCACAGGCAAAATTGAATTTCTATAAGAGAAAGCTCTCAAATCTCAACAGCCGCGAGGACATACTCTTTCAGCAAAAATCAAATAAAGAAATTTCTATTCCCGAATTCAACAAAGAAATAAAAGAAGTGCGCAACAAAAAAGCAAAACTCCTTATCAACAACGACCCTGAAAGATATATCAACGAAGAAATCAATATTGCTGTGTCCAGGATTGACGGCAGATTCCTCAATAATCCAAAAAATCATTTCCTGAGCAGTAAAAAAATAATCTTTGGAAAAAATTATAATACCTATAACGTAAATGTGGTAATTGCATTTCTTTATGGATTCCTGATCAATATTCTCACCTACATTATCATCAGGTTCAAATTTAAATAATTACCACATTTCTATAGAATTGTTGACAGCAATTTTATAATTTTTCCAATTTATATAATAGAAGCTAAAATTTTTATTGTATGAATGCGGAGGACGAATGAAAAAAGTAATTTGTTTAGTACTTATTGTACTAATTGCAATAGTCGGCTGTACAAAAAAAGAGAAGGCACCGAAGCAGGAACCGTCTGAAGGTGAAGTGATCGTAAAGATCTATCACACCCAGCATGTTCCCTTCTCCATGATCCTTGATGATCTGACGACACTTGAAGGCATAAACTTTAATAGTGTGCTGAAGAACAGGGTGAAACCCGATCCCAAAACACTCCCACAGGTTGCCTTTGACCTTGGTGCAGATGTTGCAGATGCGCTCATTGCAGTGAAAGCGAAGAACAAAGATACGTTGCTTGATATCACTAAAGAGCTTGTGAATTATGCTGAGATTTTGAATGTCAGTGATGAATTTCTCAAGCTGTCTGACTCACTCAAGATCCTTCTTGATGATAATGACTGGAAGAAGGTAGAGACCAAGATCGAAGAATATGAAAGTGATGTGACAGATGAGCTGTATAATCTTGAGAATTTCGATTCTGTTATTCTTATCCAATTTGGCGGATGGACACGAGGGCTCCAAAATGCTTCATACCTTATCATGAATAATTTTACCGGTTCCCAGATCACCTCTATACTTGCAAATAAATCTGTGGTGAATGCCCTTCTTCACGATCTTCCCAATATCTCTGACGAGGAATTACTGTCCGAGCAATATTATCAAAACTCGATCATGGATGTGAGTAAGATCAAAGATATTGTCTATTCCTCCGAAGATCAAACCTATTCAAAGCTTCAAGTTCAGGAATTAAATAAACTATCAGCACAGATAGTAAATAGTTTTAAATAAATATTTCAGGCACTTAGAT
>CAYUTH010000073.1:0-10751 GCA_964447485.1 uncultured Candidatus Cloacimonadota bacterium
CTGAAGTTTTGATATCTCAGCTTCGATAAAGCGCTGTTTCTCTTTGGCGGCATGGTATTCTGCGTTTTCACTGAGGTCGCCAAACTGTCTTGCGCGACCTATTTCTTCTATGATCGCAGGGCGCTCTTCCTGGATGAGATGTTCTAAACGTTTGCGCAGGTTATCAAGACCCTCTTTTGAAATATATTCCTGTGCCATTATGATCTCTTCAACTTTTTTAAAGTTTTTTCTGCGTTGTAGGCAGCTTTTTTTATGCGGATATTTCCGCTTTTTTCCCATCTCTCGACTATATCACGAATTAATTGAGAATTCTCTGATATTGAATCTGACAGAATCTCAATGAAGTTTGGATTATAGGTTGATTGATAGGATCTGTAGGTGTCTCGGTAGATCCTCTTGTCAATTTTGTAGAGGCATTTCAATACCTGCACGATACCGTTGCGGATCATCTTGTTTTCAGAATTCCAGAAGGAGTCGATTTTTTGATTGATTGTCTTCGCTTTTGCTTTATTCACTTTCATGTATTTACAAAGTATTGCAAATGCACAGTCAATTACATCATCCTGCGGTTCCTGGCGGACTATACTAATGATGTCATCAATATATTTATCAGGATATTTCTTAAGAAGGGGAAGGATAATATTATCAAATATTTTCTTTATTTCGCTTTTGTCATGAGTGTCCGCAATTGCTTTTTTAAAGATTACATCATATTCGCCGGGATGTTTAAACATTACTTTACTCATCACGTAATTAAAGATCTTCTTGCCGTTATCGCCTTTTTTCTTTTGGATAAAGAGTAAAAAATCAATGTAGGTCTCAGGATCGTTCTGAATAACTTTTCTCATCTCTTTTGCAACATACGTGATCACAGGTTGCGGTATTTCTCCATTTACACGCTCAGGATACGCATTAAAAATAATTTCAAAATCATAGTCTTTATCCGGTATCTTATGCTCAAGAAAATCAAGCGTGTCTTGATTCAGTCTTTGTTGCCAGTCATATGTAATCATGATCATTTACCTTTATCGAATTATCGCAATTTTACCTTTTTTATATAAATTGGAATATTTTATCAAATAAAAATACATTCCGGAAGCCACTTTTTTGCCAGACTGATTTGAGAGATCCCACTCGGCACTATTATAATCTTCAGAAAGAAACTCTGCGGTAAAGTTGTCAACAAGGTTTCCTTCAAGGTCATAGATAAAGAAATCAGCAGTACCCGAGGTGGGGAGGTTTTGGAAATAAACTGTTTCGTTTTCGATCGTTGCAGGATTCGGAAACACAGCAACATTATCAAGATCGGTGATCGGGATCGTGATCTTAATGAGATTTTTCCCTGGAAGAATGCAGTTACCTGCGAGGTCGGTCACATTGAAAATCTTGATGAAATAAGGTTCGCCAACCGGTTTGATCTTATGAGCAAGAGTAAGGGTGACCGATTCGTTCGCGACTTGAATCTGGGAAATACTGTTCGCGTCAGCTAGCTCCGGGAAGAGCAGCGTATAATTCGAAATGTTTCCTGCGGTTAATGGATCGACAGTTTCATTGAATCCAATATGAATTTCTTTACCGCTTTCAAGCGAGCTTGACGCAATATATGGTCTGGTAAGATCTTCCTGATACATAAACGTAACAAGTGTGTCAGCCATGAGCGTATTAAAGATCCCAACAATGTTTTCGACGCTTATCGTAAACGGAGAATCTATCTCTTGGAGGGGAGTTGCAAAAGTCAGAAGCAAACTGAGCTGACTGTTTGTCGGGATTACAGATTCGGGATACCCATATACATCCATATAAAAATTGGAGACCTGCTCGCAATTTTTGTTCAGGGTTTTATTAAAATTCAGTAAAATGCTGTTCAATGAAACCATATTAATTGAGAGCAAAACAGGCGGGTCGGTTGGTATTATCTCAATGGGTAATGTTTTGTAACTTTCCCCACCGTCTTTCAATGCAGAAAGAGAGTATAGATAAAGACTGTCGGGTATCACATCGGAATCGGAATAAGAGATTTCATTTCCGGAGATTGCAATTATTTCAATATCCTGATCCTGCTCTTTATAAAGATAGAAAGAGTCTGCTATTTGAGCATTCCAAGTAAGTGAAACAAGATTTTTGCTCATGGGTCTTGCGTAGAAGTTTTGGGGCATTGGAGTTGATGGAGCAGCTGTAGGAAAGGAGGAAAGCGTGAGAACGAGAGAATCATTCTGATCATAATGGTTATAGGCTGTCTTATAACACCCGTCATTATCTGTGTCAATACAAACCGGTTGATACGTTCTATAAGATGAGCCAACCCATTGTGGAACAATATCATAGGATTTTCCGTTATCAAGGAGTTTGAAAATATAAATATCTGGAGCAGCAGCAATCACTATCTCATCAGCGCCGTCACCATCAAGATCACCTACAGATATCCCATTATTCGAACTTACTCCTGCGATCTGGATGTAATCTAGAAGTGTGGGATTTCCATCAATATATTTATACACGCCGTAAAGCCAGAACTGGTTATTCACATCGTCATCATCATCAGAGTAACCGCCAACTATGAATTCGAGAAGCCCGTCTCCGTCGAAATCTCCTACTGCATTGTAGTATGCATTCGGAATGGGAATTTTCAAAGAATCGATCCGCTGTACCGAGTAATTGTTATTAATTTGGTAGATCAGTATATCGCCATCAATATCGGAGAAAAGAATATTTCTCTTGCCATCATTATTAAGATCGCCAAACCGGATGTAGGGAGAAAGTTCATTTCTGGAATAGGTATGCGTATTATTGAATATCATGCATTCCAGGTTAAAATTATCTCCGTTCCTGGAGTACACATCATAATGGGAGCATGAATCTGAATCGGCAGAGCGCACGACCAGGTCGTCACTTCCATCATTGTTGAAATCATAAAAGGTGCCGGTATACGCATCTTTGATCGAATTCACATACCTGCTGGGGAAAGAAGTTGAAGTAACTGCTTCGTATATCACCATTGAGTCTGCATGATTTCCGAGTATCTCATGATTTCCATCCGCATCTGTGTCACCTATACTCCAGGGAATAAATGAGTTGCTCATAGTATGAACGACATCGAGTTCATTGTTCTGATACTCACAGAAGCGGACCGGACCGTATGAACCTTCATCGGGAAACTCCATAAATATAAGTTCGATCTTGCCGTCTTCATTGATATCATACTTATTGGAACATAAATATACTGAGCGCGAATATGAAGCGATCGGATCAAATCCACTTGTAGGGATCGTGCTGTTATCAATAGTAATTGCATCCGAAAAAATAGTGGAATTTGTGGCAAGACCTGCATGATTTTGAATTGATAAGTAATAGGAGTAGGTTTCATCCGGAAGGTGCTGCGGAAGCTTCAGTGTCGTAAAGTAATCGTATTTTTTCTGGATCAGCGAGAAGGTGTCATCATATGCAGAAAAACAAGTGGCGTAAAATTGTGCAGGTTCTTTTGCTGTGGAGAGAATGTAATAGTCTTTTTTATCAAAATTGTATCGTGAAGTTGACGCAGTGGCATTTGCAACAAATTGAGGAGGCGTTCTGTCAACACTGATCTTTACGATGTCTATATAATTTTTCCCATGAATATCTTTCATGCTCAGACGGATGTAGTATGTTGAATCCTGAATACCGTTGAGAATGAATGTGCCCAGAGTATCATCAACGACAGGATCGGTATAAAGGATTGGTTCGGGATTATGAGTGATGAGATCGAGCCAGTCATTTTCGACGGGTTCTTTTTTAGTTGTATATCCGAGACTGTAACAGAAAAAATTTTCGCAATAGGCAGTTCCGACAATCGGGATGTCCTGTGTATAACCCGTATTATATGGAGGGTAAAAGATCGCGGATTGAGGATTGATATCTGCGCCAGCATTTTGCATGAGCTTTTCCGCATTAATTATCCCATATCCGTACACATTATCATATCCGTTATCACCAAGATCATCACATGATATTTTAATGAGATTGTATACTTCGATGTTGGAGAGCAGGGGATTCTGAGAAAGAAGCAATCCGGCACAACCTGCAACGAAGGGTGCTGCCATAGAGGTGCCGCTTTCTGTTTTATATTCATTATTCAGATAGGTACTGTAAATGCTCAACCCGGGTCCACATAAGTCAATGCCCTCACCATAACTTGAGAAAGAGCATATTTTCAGGTTTTCATCAACTGCGGTCACAGAGAGTACTTTATCAAGAGCAGCCGGATACAAAAGCCCGACCCCGCCCTCGTTGCCTGCAGAAGCAACGACAGACACGCCAAGGTTATACGCATAATTGCAGGCATCATTAATAATCGGAGCTAAGATTGCATCTCCCCAGCTTATGCTTATTATCTGCGCACCGTTATCAGCAGCATAAACAATAGCGGCAGATACGTCATCATCCTCAAGATAACCGCCAAGTGTGGTTCGGAAACCGGCTCTGAGATTCATGCACCTGGCAAACCACGTGGTTCCGGATACACCAAGGTGATTGTTGGTTTGAGCAGAAATAATGCCGGCTATATGCGTGCCATGTCCGAGGTCGTCTCTCGGATCGTTGTCACGCTCCCGGAAATCTCCCATTGCATCGACAATATCCGTTTCCGTGAAGTCCCATCCCATCCAGTCATCAATATAACCGTTATGATCATCATCTATAAAATTATCAGGGATTTCACCATAATTGATCCAGATATTCTGCTCAAGATCTGGATGGTCATATTCTATTCCGGAGTCTATGATCGCAATGACGACCTGCTCGTTTCCCTTTTCTATCTCCCAGGCATTGTCCGCTTTGATCGCAGGTAAACCCCATTGTTGATAATAATAAGGATCATTGGGTGTGATAGAAAGCATTTCATTCAAGTAGTTGGGTTGAGTATAAATTATCGAGTCATCCTTATGAGAGAGTTCGGCAAGAGCCCCAAAATCAATATCTTTTTCGCAGGTGAATTTATACACATGCATATCCGGCTTTTCAATTATCGATTGTGATGATTGAACACCAAACTTATCAAGGAAAGAATCTAAGGCATCAATACCTGTTGTACCGTCTTTTAATACTACTTCCCTGGAAAAACGAGCGATAAGTTCATGAGATGAATAATGTGGTTTTCCGAATAGCTGGGAAGCAAAAACAAGACACAAAAGGATGAGTGCGATCTTTTTCATTATGCATCCTAAAAGTTATATGACACAGAAAATCTATGAGCAGTGCCGATATCATTCTGGTAGGGAGTGAAGGCATAATCAAAGTTAAAATCGTTGAGTTTTATTCCTATTCCAGCGGTGATATTTTGCTCATCATAGTTAATTTTATATCCCAGACGGGAGAATATCATATCAGAAAAACCATATTCAAAACCGAGATTTGCTTTAATACTTTCAGATGAGAACTTCGCTACTTCTCCCGAAAAAGTAAGCACATTTTGTTCATTCACTTCCCACAAATATTGAGAACCAAGCTTCATCACAAGCGGGAAAGAGATGGTCTCTTCTTTGAGCTTTGATGATTTGCCGACGTTTTGAATGACCATGCCAAAATTCAGTCCTTTAATGAACGAATCGTAGATTGCACCAAGGTCAAAACCGAAGCCATAGCTTGCATCTGTATCGATCTTTTCATAAATGAACTTGATATTTGCACCCAACGAAATGCTTGGTGTGATCCTTCGGGCATAGGTGAAACTCGACACGATATCTTGAGGATGGAATTCACCGATCGTGTCTCCCTGGGCATCTGTTTTCGGGATCATTCCGTAATCGAGGTAGGTGAGCCCGAGTCCCCAGCTGCTTTTGCCATTGCGTACGATAAGTGATGCATTTTCAATATTGTTATCAAAGATATAGCTGTTATGATTAAAACAGAAATTTGATGAAGGACTGATTTGAACCGCAGCAGGATTTGACCATAAAATAGTAGCATCTCCGGGAGAAGCAATAACAGCATTTGCCCTACCGGCATTCCGCGCGCTCAAGCCGATCTTCAGTATCTGAAAGCCGTATTTTTCCGGAGCGTCCACAGCAAAAGAGGTCATTGTCACAACGAAAACAAAGAGCGACAGCAAGATTATTTTTTTCTTCATAGTATATTTTTATCCTATTTTTTTATATATAAAATCCTCTCATCAAGTGCGATAAGAGGATATTTTGGTAAAAAACCAAATGCAATTATGAAAATAACAATCTTATCCTAAGATCTCCTTCTCATTACATTTGCAGATTTGAACAACTTCTCTTTTCGGAGACCATTTACCATCTTCTTTATGTCTATTTCGGATAACTTTTATGGTAGTCATTTCTGTATTACATACTGGGCAGACAACCTTTCTCTTACCGACACTTGCATGAGCTAATTTAGCTGCAAAGGTTCTTACTTTCGGCATTTTCAACTCCTTTTTGAATTGACACATAAGTCCGTTGCACAAGGACTGGTGTCAAGTTTTTCATCGGTGATGAAATTATTATCTGTGCGGGGCTTAATAATCCGGTAGTACAGGTTTTTAAGTATAAGCAAAATGGGCAGATTGCCAAATAAATGTATGCAATTTTTCGGATAATTATTTAATTGGTTTTCTACCTCATCAAAACCATTTTCTTGAGAAACGATTTTTTGCCTGTTTCGAGTTTATAGAAATAGATACCGTTCGCCAGTTTCTTTCCATTTGCAGTTCCATCCCATTCGATACAATGCAAAGCAGAAGGATCGAGTTCTTCATCGAGGAGAGTGGCAACTAATTGTCCTTTGAGGTTGTACACAGACAGCGTTACATGAGACCGTTTTTTTAAGCTGAATTCAAAGGTTGTATTATTGAGGACAGGATTGGGAAAGTTGGGATGGAGAGAGGTTTCTATATCTGGGAGTTCATTTTGAGAATATCCACCTACAACGAGGGTAACAGGTATTGTTACCGTTCCAACATCAGGATTTGTTGAAATAACTATATCGGCAGTCTTAATGTCTCCTGGATTTAGATTAACTGCCGAGATGGGAATAGCAATATCAATATCACCACCAGCAGGAATAGTTCCTGTTATTGGATAAGGGGGGGGAATCCATGGGGGTCCCTGCGGACTGATCACACCCTGGATACACCAGTTGTAATCAAGAGAGTACGCGGTGCTTATCTCTACCCATGAACCGCTGTAGTACATCCAGTCACCCTTTCCTAAAACAGCAGGACCGGCATCGACACTACAAGGATGATCGGCAGTTGCGTCGATGGCATAACCAATCCAATACTCATTTCCACTTACAAGTTGAATAGGGGTCGTAAGAGTAATTGTCGTCCAATCCTCGATCACAATATTGTCTGTAATGTCTTGAGAATACACTTCTGTCCCGGGATCGCCATACGATCCACCTTCCCAGACCTTGAGTTCGACAAGAGTGAAATCTGCGCTTCTGATGTGAATATTAACCTGTTCTATGTTGTAGCTGTCATAATACGAATTTAGTTCCTCGGAAGTGAATCTGGCAGCAGCAATAGCACTGAAGACGCCACCTGTTCCTATTCCATTATTATCATACCCATTTTGATATTGAATAATTATGTCGTCTCGATCTTGAGTAGCAGTGAACGTAGATGTGCCGGTTATTGGGTCATTCTTCAAAACAAGAAGTTCATCATTGCAGGTAAATCTGCTGTAATCCGTCTCGGTTTTATCATTGGTATAAATTTGTAATTCAAAATCCACTGGACCATTGCCGATATTACCTATTGTTAAGGATTCTATAGTGCTTTCTCCGGGTAGGAGCGCAACATAAATACTATCAGGATCTACCACCATTATAGGCGCAGTTAGGGAAACATTTAGAGTGGTGACCTCAAAGGGTATTATGGTTATGTAATCAGGTGTTGTGTATGTATTATAGCCCTCTGCAGAAATTTCTACATAATAATCACCCGGAGAGATTTGAACGGTGTAGAAACCAGTTGAGTCTGTATAAGTAAAATAATGATTTTCATAATAATATACATGAACCTGAGCTCCCTCTATGGGATTCCCGCTGTAGTCGGATACTGTACCGGTAAGAGTGCCATAATCAGGTGTGGGGTATATTATCTTTAAACATATTGAAACCGAAACTGGAGGAACATTCTGGTCAGAGCGGAATATTACCTGACCTGTGTGGACTGTTCCGGGTGTATCATCATATGAGTAGAAAGATACTTCTATGCTCCCAGTTCCGCCAAAAGGAGATTCCGTTCCATATTCTGGATTGAAAATGACGTGAGGCGGGTATTGATCCTGACACAATTCATATCCGAAAAGTATATCAGGTGTGCCTTGTGTAAGTCCTCCAAGTATATATGTTCCGGGTACGATCTCACCAGAGGTAAATAAACCTCCTGAAATATAAGAACCTATACCGAAATCTGCGTCAACACTATGGATTACACCCGTAAGCATTAATGTATTCAGGTCGTACTGCTCTATCTGGCAGCCGGCACCAGTTGTTATACCTGTGAAGATCCAGAGATACGGTCCACCAGGTGTGACATTATCCCAAGCTGAACCATACATGCTTGGAGGTGACAAGATTGTATTCAGAACAGAACCAGACCTGTCGATGAGTTTAAGGTCAGCATCCCAGTTGTTTACCCAGAAAGCATCATGTATCTCATCGTATGCGATAGAACGGACAGCGACAGGTGAGGGGATAGTGCCGATAAGATTACCATCTTCATCAAATTGGTAAATAGTAGTACTCGCGTTGGACCCATAGAAGTATTCCCCGTCGAACGCCATATCTCGTATACCATCAGTTCCTGGCATCCAGGTTGGTTCCCAGCTGCCAACGCAAGTGCCATTATAATCTAATTTGAAAACATTTTTGCTTGAATAGCCCCACTCGGATACTAAGAAATATCCATTTCCGAATTCTGCACCTGCAATGCCGGTGCCTCCAGTTGGTGTGTCAACATCATAACTGAACATGATATCCCATATTTCATCTGAAGAAGGAGGATCATATGCCTCGGCATCGGGATCGGATTCTGCATACACATTGGGGGAATTAGTTTTTGTTTTAGATTTATCAGGTTCGTATAGTGTGTTGGTTTTATCCCAATAACTGATATACCAATCAAGATAGACAGTGCCGTTATTTGTAAGAGTTAATGTTCTTGTTGTTGAACTATAGGGAGGCAATTCCACATACAGAGAGTCGGGAGTTATTTCCATTGTGGGATTGCCAAGCATCGCATCAAGTACTGTTGTTTGATCCTCGCAAATCTCAACATCATAATATATGAGTTCAGTATAGTCCTCATGGTAGAACTGAACATTCCATATACCTACTTCCACTGGACCAGTAAAATAATAACCATTTTCATCAGTATAAACCGAACCATCCCCTATCGAGACGCGAACATTTTGTATGGGATTGCCGTCATAATCCGTAACCGTGCCCTCCAGAGCACCGTAATCAGGTATAACTCCCATGTACTCAAGGAGTACGTCATAAATATACCAATAGTTAAAATTATATGTGCTCCCGCCGTGTGACCGAAACTTGAGTTGAACCGTTTGTCCGGCATACTGAGGCATATTATCATATGTCCAATTTGTGCCACCGGATACGCCCCAGTCATCATGATCATCGAGATCCCATTCGAAGATCATGTCCTCACCGGTATCGTGAATCACCCAGATTTCCATTATTTCCCCAGAATCGCTTGAATAGTCATCGATATACATACTCACGGTAAGATCAAAAATTTCTGACGGATCATTAGGGAGTTCGATCATGGGTGATATCAAAGACATATCATAGTCCAGAACTGCCGGACTCCAGTAAAGATATGCATAGCCTGCTGACCATAACCAGTTGTTTGGCGATCCTAGAGTTGTCCATCCTGTTGTAGCCCAGTTAGAATCGAAAGTTTCATGGTATCCTATCCCATATGGAGGAAGAGGTGTTGCAGTAGCAGTATTTGAAGGAACTGATTCTCCAAGATTATACACTGCAGTAACCCAGTATGTGTATTCTGTACCAAAAGCAACAAATTCATCTATACCATTCGTGTTGTGTTGACCTTCTATGTAAGCTATAAAACCTTTATTTAACTCATATAGATTGTATCCGTGAAGTGTTATATCTTTTGGAAGCTTAAAGCTAAGTTCCTTATCTTCATTGAATGTGTAATGGGAGACTTCTCTGCTACCCGTGTCGATAGAATGTCCGCTTTGAGCAAATACATTTTCAGACACTCTTTGTCCTGTTACGAAAGCAGAATTATCAAGTGAACGGAATTTCACTTCAGGTTCTTTTCCAAGCTGGTATGTGTCGTAGGCAAGTTCGATGTTTTTTCCGCGAACCATAGCCGTGGCACGGATAGCGAATACCCCGGGATCACTTGCAGCAGCAACATGAAGAAGCTGCCATGTTCCACCACTCAAGTACCAATCGTAACCTGAGTTTGCATTTGGACCATTCTCATCGAAACCAACATAATTTGTGGAAGTCGGGAGATCATCCCAGTGTATCATTGCATAGAATTCACCTAAGAAGGGAATGTGAGGAGCAGGCACTGTTATCCAGTCATTAGAAGGAATAACAAAGGCATCAGTGCTGCCTACATAGATTTTTTCTGAGTCATATACATCGATCGTGACTGCTTCATTGCTGGCAGCAACGTTCTCGTCACCATACACTTCAAAACGCACGATTTCACCACCATCAGTAGTCGGGAACTGATTACCAAGCCATGCTTCATAACCAGGATTGAT
>CAYUTH010000074.1:0-10579 GCA_964447485.1 uncultured Candidatus Cloacimonadota bacterium
CGCGACCTTCTGCGTGACAGGCAGACGTTCTAACCAACTGAACTACGCCCCCGCGACGAGGATTGATTCATCGAGACACAAAATGAGTGTCAAGTTTTTTGAAAGCTTTGAAAATTTTAAATTTTCTGATTAAATAGTCGTTCATTCACGGTAACAATGAACACAAAACTTGACTACCTAAAAGGATTATTCATTGTTTCAAAAAATAAAAAATTTCGGAGAATAAATTATGAAAAAATTAGTTATAGTACTTTTGATTCTTAGCATGGTCGTAGTATGGGGTTGCTCTTCAAAAGAAAAAAGCTTAAAGATCCAACTGGAATTTTGGCACGCAATGGGCGGTCCTCTTGGTGATGCCCTCACGAAATTGGTTGAAGAATTCAATGACACACATCCTGATATCTTCATAAATGAAATTAACATGGGAAACTACACAGCACTTTCCCAAAAACTTATGGCAGCAATCGTTGCAAATACGCAACCCGATCTTGCGCAGGCATATGAAGCATGGATTGCAAAATTTATAGAGGGCAATGCACTTGTGCCTGTCGAAAAATTCATAAAGGGACCTAACGGTCTTTCCCAGGAAGAGCTCGACGATTTTTATCCGGTCTTCATCAAGAGCAGCACATTCAATGATACTATGTATGCGTTCCCATTCAATAAGAGCGTGCGTGTGATGTATTATAACAAAGATATGTTTTACCGCGACGGATTGGACATCAACAAACCACCTGCAACATGGGACGAATTCATTACAGTAGGAAAACAGCTTACCCAGGATAGGGATGGTGATGGCAATCTCGATCAATGGGGAACGACCTTTGCCACCAATGCATGGCAATTTGAAAACTGCCTTTTGGAAGCAGGCGGACAGATCATGAATGAAGACCTGACTGAACCTCTTTTCAATAGCAAGTACGGTATCGAAGCAATGGACTTCCTTTCGGGGCAACTCAATAAATCCAAGATCGCTTACCTGTCCACTGGTTATGACGGCCAGAATGATTTCCTTGCAAGCAAAGTAGGAATGGTTGAGGGATCGAGCGTATCCATGGTGTTTCTTCATAAGGGTGGAATTCCCTTCAATCTCGGCATGGGTGCTGTCCCCTATTTCCGAACGAAAAAAAGCTTAGTCAGCGGTACAAATATTGTGATATTCAAAGATGATAAAGATCCTATGCAGCAACAGAAACAGGAAGCGTCCTGGGAATTCATCAAATGGTTTACAAGCCCAAAGCAGACAGCCCAGTGGTCAAATATGACCTATTACATGCCGGTCCGCAAGAGCGCTATCGAGGATGAAGAAATCCAGGCAAAATTCAAGAAATATCCCGGTCTGAAAAGCGTGTATGATCAGCTCCTCTATGCAGAAGTGGAACCCCAGACCGATGCGTGGTTCGAGACAAGAAAACTTCTCGAAGAGCAGGTCATTGAAGCAGTATTCAGAGGTCAGATCGGTGCACAAAAAGCATTGGATAATCTTGCTGATAAAATGAGAGAGATATTGAGAGACGAATAGGTAAACCTTCCGAAATCATATTTTTTCACGAGAATAATGGCGTAGCAACTCTATGATATTCTTCGATTGATACGGCGGAGGTGCCGGAAGTCGCAGAAGACGATAGAAAATTTGAAATAAAATTGTAAAAAAGAAAAAATTGACAGAAAAATAATAAATTACCATAAAAGATTTTATGAAAAGGGATAAGCATGGAACACGGAAACTTTTTATCGAAATTTGTCACAAGAAGGACAAACCATGACATAGCTAACTAAAATATAAATATCGCATCTCTTATTTGTTCTACTTGTAAAATCGCCAATTTTATGAACACCAGAACTGGTAAGAAGGATGCGTCCCCTGTGGGACGCACTTTCTTGCGTCTTGGTGTTCTGGTATGGCGATACCCACAAGTGAGGCGTAATGATTGTTGCGTCCTTTTTGTATTTAAAAAAAATAGGATTAAAAATGATTGAAAAATTAAAGGAGTTTAGTATGACTGATAAACAGAAATTTATTATGGAAAACATTGAATATTGTGGAGAAGAATATTTTAAATGTTTTCCTAAAAAATCCGTTTTAGCATCTGGTTATTATAGTTTGGATGACTTAAAAAAAGAACTAAATAATAATTGGTGGGAAAGTTTTAAATATCTTTTACATCATGCATTTATGAGAGGTAGAAAAGATAAATTATCTGAACAATATTACGAATTTGCAGTTAATGAGTTGGAAAAATGTTTTATTGATAGTTATGAAATATTTCAGAAACATAAAAATGATTATAAAGTAGAATTACCAATCAAGAATAAAAAAGATTATAATGATATCATTGCAAAATTAGAAAGTAAAAATGAGATTGTAGATATATTAAACAGAGATAATAATGGTTCAAAATTTTTAAATAATTATAAAGACATTATTTTGGTTTTAGAAATATTAAATTTTGTATCAAATGTTAAAAATAAAGATAAGAATATAACAAATTATTTTATTGAAAAAATTAAAAACGGTAAAGTAAAAGAATGTTATGATAATCTTACGGGAATTAAATTCATCGGACCTAAGATAGCTTCTTTTTATCTTAGAAATTTGGCTTACGTTCATAACATTAGTGAAATATCAGATGAAAATTTGAAATATTTTTTCCCTATGGATACATGGATTAGACAAGTATGTCAGAAAGTTGGAATTATTGATAATAATAAATTAAAAGAATTTAATGTTAGAGAAATAATTATCTCTAAATGTTCAGATAATGAAATAAACCCCTTAATATTTAATCAAGGTTGTTGGGTCATAGGGTATTTTTCATTTAATTTATTAATTAACCTTCTTAAAATGTCTGAAAAAAACTTAAAATTAAAAGAATTAAACATTGTAAAAACTTCTATGAACGATTAAAAAGGAGCAAAAATGAAAAAATTACAATTTATATTAACTGGTTTATGTTTACTAATTACTTTGCCATTATTAGCTGATAATTATTCATTAAATTTTGATGGAGATGATGATTATGTGGATTGTGGACAACCACAATATGACAATTTAGGTTCAAGTGATTATTTTACAATTGAATTTTACGTAAAGGTAGATGGGATTAATCAGGGTAGAATTTTTTCATATTTCCCCAGTTCAGGTGACGACAGTTTTGCCCTTCAATGCACATACTGGGATGGAGACATTGGTGTAAATTATTCTAGATCAGTTGGTGGTCCTAATGCACCATATGTAGCTGTAGTTTTTAATAATGTTGTATTAAATCAGTGGTATCATATTAAATCTGTATATAATAATGGAATTCTAGAATTATTTGTTGATGAAAATCTTGTTGATAATTCTATATATTATGGTGGCGAAGCATCTTCCGGTATAAATTCTACTTTATTATTTGGAATGCTTGGACTTGAGCCGAATGAAAGATTTAGTGGTTTATTAGACAATTTAAAGATAATTGGTGAAATTGAAACAGATATTATTGGCTACTGGAATTTCAACGAAGGAACTGGAAACATTGCTTATGATTCAACAATAAATGGAAATAATGGTACAATATATGGGGCAACCTGGAGCACGGATGTGCCACCTGCCATAATGTTTCCCTGGTTACTGTCACCATACAATAATTCCGGGAATATCTCCACAGATACAGAATTTATCTGGACGGAAGTAGACAGTGCAGCCAGCTATCAGATACAGGTTTCCCCGGATTCAAGTTTTTATACAACCACAATAGATGAGATCGTTATTTCAGATACGACATATTCTGCAACCGGTCTGTCGAATCTGACTGATTACTACTGGAAAGTACGGGCAATGAGTATAACAGATACAAGTTACTGGTCAGAAACATTCAGTTTTATTACAGAATATGATGATAATGAGTATTCGCTTAGTTTTGATGGGATTGATGATTATGTTGATTGCGGAGATATTTTAAATGATTTAGTGCTTCCAGCAAGTTTCCAGATATATTTCAAGTTAAATTCAAGCGAAACAAAAACTTTATTCATTACTGATAATGGAAATGGAACTAACTATAATGGTTATTGGATCAATGCTAGTACATCTAAGATTGCAGTGAGCTATGGAGATGGTGAATGGGCAGGAAATGGAGAGAGAAGATCTGGACTAGCAGATGTAGATTTAACTTTAGATGTATGGTATTCAATTACTTGTGTAGTTCGTGGTCCACAGGATATGAGTATTTATTTAAATGATACATCATTAGATGTAACATATGAAGGAAGCGGAGGAGATATTCATTATACAACTGATCCATTTAAAATAGGTGTTAGACATTCAGTAACACATGATCCTATATATTTTGATGGTTTGCTTGACGAATTAAGGATTTGGGATATTGCTCTTAATGCAACGCAAGTTGAATCAAATTATAATATTTCACTAAACGGTGATGAAACAGGTTTAGTTGCTTACTGGAAGTTTAATGAAGGTACTGGGAGTACTTTGTATGATTCAACAATAAATTCAAATAATGGTTCAATATATGGAGCTACATGGAGCACGGATTCTCCTTTTAATATTACAGCCGATTTCACAGCAGACCAAATTTCCGGTTATGTTCCCTTAACTGTAAATTTTATAGACCAATCTACAACACCTGATTCTATTGTATCCTGGGAATGGGATTTTGATAATGACGGAACGATAGATTCATACGCACAAAATCCTCAATGGATTTACACTGATCCTGGCATTTATACTGTTTCTTTAACTGTGAGTGATGGAAGTTCAAAAGCTACTGATACTGAAATAAAAGAAGATTATATTACTGTTTATGAAGAACAAAACTACTCAGTTAACTTTGATTATATGGACGGATATGCTTCATCGGATGCTTCATCCCAAACCATCTTCCAGGATGTATCTTCATTTTCCGTAGAGGTATGGTACAAAAATCCAGGTATTGTATCTGGACCAAACAGTGGATATACAAGTTGGGGAGCTATCATAACAAATTATAGGCGTTTGGGTGGCGGTGATCCATACAATAATTTTGCTCTCTATATGCATTCAAATGTTCAGCCAAATCCAGGTAAAGTTTCATTTCTTGGAGCCTTGTCTAATGAACAACTGGATGATGATGAATGGCATCATATTGCAGGTGTATATGATAATGATAATGGAATAGCATATTTATTTGTTGATGGTGTATTAAATGATTCTAATAATGCTTCAGATGACTTTTTAAGCAGTTACAATAAGTTATATATCAATAACTGGGCACCGTTTGCTGGCGAATCTCATATGGATTGTGATGTAGCTGCCGTTAGAATTACAGATGGTGTGCGATATCAATCAAATTTCAATCCCAGCTTTCCGTTGACACCAGAAAATAATTCAATTGTTGCATTGGGCTTTTGTGCAGGTGGTGGAACTGTTCTCAATGATTTATCCGTCAATGGAAATAATTTTACACTTTACGATGGTTACACCTGGAATACTGATGTACCACCTATTGAACAAGAGATGCTATCATTGCCAACAGATGTATCTGGTGCTCCGGGGTCATCAGTTTCAATACCATTAACATTTAATAATACTGATAGTGTTGGAATTGAAGGCATTGAAGCAACTATATCATTTGATGAAACTATATTAGGATTTATGAGTGCTACTTTATCTGGGGGTGTATTAGAAAATGAAAATTATAGTATTCAAGCGAATGCAATATCTGACAGTGTAATTTCTATCTGGATATATGCAAATGGCGAGCTGTTTAATGGTGAAGGTGTAATTGCATTTATTGCGTTTAATGTTGATCCTAATGCAAATTGTGGTCAAACAACTGTTTTAGAATTTACTCAATCTGTACTAAACGAAAACCCCATAAATGCTGATAATGGTTTGTTCACTGTTGCTATGAATGCCTCATTATCTTTACCAACAGATATTAGTGCTTCCAACGGTGATTCTGTTTCTATACCTCTAATTTTAGAAAATCCGGATTGTATCGGATTAGAGGGAATTGAAACAACAATATCATTTGATGAAACCATATTAAACCCAATAGGGGCAACATTAACAGGTGGCGTGTTAGAAAATCAGAATTATGGAATTCAGATAAATATAGTTGGTGACACTTTATTAACAATTTGGATCTATGCCAATGGTGACTTGTTTACAGGCGATGGTATAATATCATTTCTAAATTTTGAAGTCGATCCGAATGCAATAAATGGTCAGACATCTGATTTGAATTTTACATTTGCGGAAATAAATGAATATCCGGTTGATACTACAAATGGTTTATTCACTGTTGTTGGCATATATGATATTTTTGGAAATATTGTTTACTTTAGTAATGATAATCCGATTGAACATACCCTTGTTAATTTTGATAATTCCAAATATCAAGTCTTTACTGATCCAGATGGTGATTATGAATTTTTAGAGATTCCGTATGGGAATTATATTAGTTTCGCATCAAAAGGAGATGACCTGGGTGGATTGAGTAGTATGGATGCTTCCAGAATAGCACGTTATGGTGTAGGGTTGTACAGTCTTACGGATTATGAAATAATTGCGGCTGATGTAAGTCTAAATGCAACTGTATCTCCATTGGATGCATCACGAGTAGCACGTTACGGTGTAGGTCTCATTGATGAATTAAATGATGATAATATTCATTGGGTTTTTGCTGCCGATTCAGTTAATAGTTCGTCTTGGCCTCCAATATATTATGAGACGTTTAAATATTATACACCATTAAATACAGATATGACAAATGAAGATTTTGTTGGTGTCCGGCTTGGAGATGTTACTGGAAATTGGGCACCATCAAAAAAGAAATCAATTGAAGGAACAAAAGATATATCAGCTATATTACCTGAAGTGACAGGGGCACCAACCGATACTGTAACAGTAACATTAGATGTATTTGGTTTGGAAAATCTTGAAGGAATGGACATTACGATAACCTTTAATGAACAAGTGATTGACGCCCTCGATGCAACAATTAATGGCGGAATATTAGAAAATGAAAACTTTGGATATCAAGTAAATACAAATAATGACAATGAGATAATCTTATGGATATATGCATTAGGAGATCCATATTCCGGAAGTGGAACTGTTGCTTTCATTGATTTTGAGGTTGTAGGAGAGATAGATGATTCAACAGATATTGCTTTTACACATTTCGATGTAAATGAAGTTGATTTTCTAAACAACACAGAAGATGGGTCTTTAGTTGTTACTTCGTATAGTATAAATGAAATTGATATTCCAAAAGAAATATTCCTTGGTCAGAATTATCCAAATCCAGTAAAAAGCAATACAGAAATATATTTTGGATTAACAAAAAAATCAGAAGTTGATATTAATATTTATAATTTGAAAGGACAATTAATTGAGATGGTTATTCAAGGTAGTTTTGATCCAGGATATCATTCAGTTAATTATTCAATAAAAAATCTACCTAATGGCATTTATTTCTACAAGATGAGTGTTGACGGAGTTGATAAAGAGATAAGGAAAATGGTATTACTCAAATAGTTGTATAAAAGATACTCTTCGACTATGCTTTCAACACTCCGTATTTCAGGCAAGCTCAGAGTGACAATCTTTTAGATTTTAGTTTCTCTACTTCTCCCACCTCTCAATTGAATACACCGGCTTATTCTCAAAAGTGTCATGTCCCACAAAAATAATGTAGAGCCAGTCGCCTTTTTCGAACCGCAGTTCGTAATATTTCTTGTCACCATCCTCATCAACAGTGAATTTCTTTCCGAGCTTCTCTTCATAAAAAAGCGGCACTTTCTTATAGTCATCAATAATGAGTATTACTTGTGCCTGCATGGGTTTATCGGGAATTTGGTCATCACGCAATGGTGTAGTAATATCCGCAAGTTCACTATTCGGATATATCGGGATATCCATAAATTTTTCCAGTTTTGCCAGATCATCGCTTTGCGTGGATAATGCCTTTTCTTCCTGAACTTTTTTCGAACAAAAGGATACAAAGATAATGAGTATCACACAAAATACTGCAACGAATATTTTCCTTATTTTCATTGCTCCCCCGGGATTTTTTTTGGGAGATAGATTCTACATATTGAAATGTCAATTTTTTCAGATTAAATTTGTTTACGATAAATCCAGAAATTGTTTTATGAATGCCCTCTTCATCCCACCTCATTCTATTCTAATCTATAAATATTTATTTCTTATGTAGTTATATTCATCACATTTTTGTCGGCGCAGAAATCCCCAGCATAGCGAGTCCGTTTTTGATAACAGTCTGCACTGCTTTGCACAGGAACAAACGCGCGAGAGAGAGCTCTTTATATCTCTTATTAATGATCTTATATTTCTGGTAATATCTATGAAATTCTCCTGCAAGATCGATCAAATACGAAGTGAGAAGATTCACATCATAGCTGGAACTGATATGCGCAATGAGTTCGGGATATTTCATAAGATTGCGGATGATGTCCAGCTCCTCTTCGTGGCTAAGACGCTGCAGATATTCCGGCTTGAAATCTGTTACTTTGAGCTTTTCTGTACGGGCATTCTTCTCAATGCTGGCAATACGAGCATGAGCATACTGAACATAATAGACCGGATTTTCAGCAGTGCGCTTTTTTGCAAGTTCAATATCGAAATCAAGGGGTGTGTTCGATTTTCTCATCAAGAAAAAGAATCGCGCAGCATCAGTTCCTACTTCGTCAATAAGCTGCCTGAGCGTAATGAGTTTCCCTTCTCTTTTTGACATCTTTACTTTCTCATCATTAATGAGAATATTCACATGCTGAAGCAACATAAACTGCATAAGTGACGGCTTATAACCAAGGATCGCAATGCCTGCTTTAAGTTTGGGAATATGACCATGATGGTCAGGACCGAGGATGTCTATAATGCGGTCAAATCCGCGTTTATATTTTGTGATATGATATGCAAGATCGGGTACAAGATAGGTCACGGTGCCATCAGAACGCATAATGACACGGTCTTTCACATCACCAAACTCAGTACTGCACAGCCAAACTGCCCCGTCTTTGTCATAGATCTTTCCAGTTTCAGAAAGATATGCGAGCACATCCTCCACGCTTCCTTTTTGACGAAGCTCATTCTCTGAAATCCAGTTATCAAAACTCACTCTGAATAAGGAAAGAGTATCCTTTTGGTCATTGATAAGAATATCCAATGCGAGATCACGGATTTTTTCAGCTATATCTTTCTTAGAAAGTTGATGAATTGTCGCTCCCTCAGTTTCCAGAATACGAGCTGCGATCTCTGTAATATATTCACCTTTGTAGCCCTCTTGGAGCTCCTCGACTTCTATTTCATCCAGCCTGTTCAATTCATTTTCTATAGATTCAACCAGCAACTCTATTTGATGCCCTGCGTCATTTATGTAATATTCTCTTTCGACATAGTAGCCCTGCGCAAGCAGGATATTTGCAAGGGAATCTCCAAAAGCAGCAGCCCGAGCATTCACCACGTTGAGCGGACCTGTAGGATTTGCACTCACGAACTCAATAAGCACTCTCTTTCCAGTGCCCCGATCGTAATTTGTTCCGAATTTCTGCCCAAACTTATTAATGTCCTCCAGAGTTGAATAGAGCACTTTATTGGCTATATGGAAATTGATAAAACCGGGTTTGGCAGCATTTACTTCGGAAAAAAGAGGATCAGCAGAAAGGTGTGCTGCAAGCTTCTTAGCAATGGTCATAGGAGCTTGCTTGATCTTCGTTGCAAGATTAAGTCCTATGTTTGACGAATAATCACCATGATTCTTGTGCTTCGGGTATTCTACATTTATCTTGGATTTGGGGGGCGCCTGCAGTTCAAGCGCTTTCAAACTTTCCCATATCTTTTCTTTAATAATTTCTATCAAGGTCGCCTCACTTATGATTCCTTCAATTTTTTTCTTTTACGAACAAGTTCTTCCCAGAGATCTTCGAGCTTATAATAATCCCTGGTCTCTTTATCAAAGATGTGCACAACGATAACTCCAAAATCAACGAGTATCCACTTCCCATTTTCGAGCCCTTCTTTATGATGGATCGGCACTCCCATCTTCTTAGCCTCTTCTATCATATACTTCCCGATCGTACGGGTGTGTATATCTCCATCCCCGCTGCAAATGACAAGACGATCTGTCAAATCGGAGGTACCTTCAACATCAAGGATAATGATATTTTCTGCTTTCTTATCCCGTGCAAGTTGAGTAATGATCTCGAGCTTTTCTTCTGTAGTATTTTCTTTCATATAAAAACTTATAGAGCAAAAATTTGCTTATAATCCTTTCCTATGATTATAGTAAAATCATAGAGAGAGTGTTCATTGATCTGCTTATATACCTTTTGAACAGGGAATTCTTTATATAACATATTAAATTTATCGTAATTCATATTTCGTATGACGAACACGGTTTTTTCATACAGAAATTTATCTGCATTATCAAAGGACAGCACATCGAATCCTTTATCAATGAGCACATTCCGCACTTCACGTGCAAGCCCCTTTTTGCCGCACCCATTGAGTACCTGTAATGTAATTTCATTATAGGGAACGTGTTCGATTTCCTTGTTTTCTTCATCCGGG
>CAYUTH010000075.1:0-10575 GCA_964447485.1 uncultured Candidatus Cloacimonadota bacterium
TAGAAGACTATTCAGAAAAGAAGATGAAGTTACTTCAGAAAATAAGATTTCCTCTATTAAATGAGCCTGAGATGCATGAAGAAGTGCCAGAGATGTTTTGCTTACATCATAATTACCCGAATCCGTTAACTACTTCTACCATAATATCATTCTCTCTTCTTCCTAATACTAAAAAAGCTGGCTTGAAAATATACAACATCAGAGGTCAACTGGTAAGAGAGTTTGACATTGATAGTACGCCCGGTATAAAAAATATTTCATGGGATGGACGTGATAACTATGGGAAGAGAGTTGGCTCAGGCATATATTTCTATAGACTGACAGCTGATAAAAAGGAAACCATCAAAAAAATGGTGATCATAAGATAATTACATCATTCGATTTAATAATAGAGAGACGTTATAAACCGCGTCTCTCTTTTTTTCTGTATTAAGAATTGAGTGTCATCAAATCTTGTTGAAAATATAATAAGACACAAAACGGTGTTACTATTAATATTAGGTAGTTACACTAAAAATTTGTATAAATATGTGTGATGAAAAAAAAACGCATGATTCCGAACTTCAGGACTATAAACCAACTGATTGGTTTCATGTCTATGAAATTTTTTTTTGGTATGCTAACAATATCAGGTCTAAATTGTTGACAGTTTATTATGCCTACGGTCAAATGTTTTTTAAGAAAATCAGAATATAAATTAAGTAAATTTTGTATGACTCAGGAGTTTTCATGAGTTTGATCGCTTTGCATTATGAGTTTAAGGAAAAGATTGGAACAGGCAGTTTCGGTACAGTCTACAGAGTAGAAGATATTGCCACAAATAATATATTTGCAATCAAATTATTTGATAAGATACCAATCGAAGACATTCGTGAGAAAATGAATCCAAAAGTGATGCGCGAGATCACTAAAATGTCACATCCTAATCTCATAAAGATATATGATTACGGCATTTACCAAGACAGTCTCTATCTTCTTTCAGAATTCTATAAGAGCAAAGGTTTGCAATATTTTCATCTGACCAACAAGAATAAACCGGATTTTTTTGAGCTTATTACTCAGATCTGCTATGCACTGAACCACCTTCATACACACAATATAATTCATAAAGATATGAAGCTTGAAAATGTCCTTTATAAAAAAATAAATGATGAGATAAATGTAAAAGTATGCGATTACGGCTTCAACAAGATCATTTCTCAAACAGAGGCATATCCTGAAAGCGAAGTGATAAGTCTGCCCTATATTGCGCCGGAACTTTTACAGGGCTCCTACTTCTCTCCAAAGAGCGATTTCTACGCGCTGGGCGTGATCATGTATTATCTTTCTGTGGGCACTTTCCCTTATTCCAGGGAAGAGATCAAGCTGATGTCCGAAAAGAAAATACCAAATATCATTCCTCAATTCCCCTCAAAGATAAACCCAGCAGTCGATAAAAAGCTCGAAGATCTTATCTTTCATCTTATTGAATTCAATCCCGGATTGCGCATCGGTAAATCACGGGAGATCATACGCTACATCAATGAGATGCAGGACACAAAATATCCTCTTACCATAGAACCACCGCTTGTAAAGCAGATCGAATCCAAGCAATTTCATTTTCGGGACGCAGATATTATAACACTTCGCGACCAAATAAATGAAGTGAAGAACCAGAAAGGTGAGATCATCTTTGTGACCGGCGAAAAAGGTGTTGGTAAGACAAGTCTTATGCAATATATCAAATGGTATCTCCTCGCAGAGAACTACCATGTGTTCTATTACAATTGCGACCCTCAGCACCGTGATCCATTTTTTATGTTATGCAAAGAAATATTCTTGTCCCAGGATGAAAAGGGTAAGCATTTCTTTCAACAGTCTGCTTCAAATAAATTTTGTGAATTCCTTTTTAAATCAGAAGAAAAATCCCTGAAGATCATCGAGGATGAATCTGACCTCATGAGAGATTTTGAGTTGGCGCGGGATTATATGTTCTGTTTTTCATCCACTAAACCTATTGTGTATTTCATCACTAATATCGAAGAAGTTGATGATTCCACAATAAATTTTCTCAAATACATTTCTACTGATCTTCCCAAGTATCCGATTGCAATAATTGTCAGTTCATATAATCCGTATATTATTGAAATGGCAGAGATTACTAATAAGATCCACATTGAGCCTTTATCCCGATCGGAATCCTTTCAATTTATCCGTGAAATCCTGGGAGAAGGTTGTCCCGAGGACTTTCTCAATCAGGTGTATATGATCACAAACGGCAACCAGCGCTTTATCCTTGAACTCATTGGTAATCTCATTGAGAAAAAAATCATCCTAGATGAAAAAGGCGGCTGGCATTTTGAAGTTGATATTCTTGAAGTGGAACTCCCGAAAAAAATACTAAGAGCAATTGAAGAGAAGATCGCACTCATTCCGGAAAATATCAAAGATATGCTGGTGCAGCTTTCAATACTGCAGGTTCCTCTTCCAACAAACATCATTCAGACAATTCTCCATTTTTCCGATTCAAAGGACCTGTTTTTCTTTATGCAGGATGTTGAAGCACTCGACATTCTGGTAAAAGATGAAGAATATACTGATGATGGGTATTATAAATTTGTTTATCCCACTCTCAAATCCGCACTAGTAAAGAGGGTGAGTGCAGCAAAGAAAAAGAAGATTTCGCTGGAAGTGATACAATTTTTCAAAAAAGAACAGGTGACCAGACCAGCTATAATGAATGGTATTATTGCACATTGTGAGCTTGCAAAGGATCATGAATCGGAAATTCATTATCATCTTCTTAAAACTACCACCTATATGGAGAATAAAGATATTATTAAAGCGTGGAGTTCCTGTTATCGGGGTCTGCTGAAAATCAATGAAATCAAGGATGAACTGCATTCCAAGACTATTCAGGATTATTTAAAGGTGTTATTCACCCTTGGTATTTTGCTTAAGAAATGCGATATTTCGGAAATATGCTGTCGGCAATATTCACAATTCATAAAAAATGGTCCCCAACTAATGCTCCTCAATGCCCGATATAAAATGGTGTGCAGAGACTTTGTAAGCGCTGAAAAAAACCTTCTTGCGCTGCAAAGATCAAAATTTTCTTTTGATGAAAATGATCTGCTGCTTGCCCGACTGGAGTTACATAATTTCTCTCATGAAGATGATAAAGCACATCAAGCAATTCAAGTTCTTTCACAAAAAAAACTGACTCTTTACCAAAAGATCAATTTCTATTTGTTCAGCGGAGATTATTATTACGGGATCGGTGCGTATGAAAATGCGATTGAAGAACTGAAAAAAGCACAAAAAATTGCAAAAACAAACAACGCCTATATACGGCTTGGTCGCATTCTGAAAGTTTTCGGAGACTCATACAATATTCTCAATAAGGTAAAAAACGCGATACGACATTATGAAGAAGCTGTTTCGGTAGGATTGAAAGAGGGTGATGTCCTGAATGTTGCGAACGTGCTCTCTCATTGGGGATTTCTTAATATGAAACAGGGCATGCTCCGTTCGGGACTGGATAAATCCCTGGAAGCACTTTCGTATTTTCAGAAAATAAATTATACTCCAGGCATGGCAGAAGTTAACTTGAACATTGCGCAAACAAGGTTCAAATTGGGGGATTTCCGCGAAGCTGAAAAACATTTTGACACAGCCCTTGCCATAGCAAAAGAACTCAATGACACAAACCTCATCAGTAAAATATACAACCGCTCATCTTTTCTAAAACTCCGCATTCTTGTTCCCGCAAAATTCCTCTCCTATTTACACACTCGTTATGATAATTTTTTCAAGAATAACTCCATCGGCAACATTAACTCATATTTGAAAAATTACTGCTTATGGTTTGTCATTTCACGAAATTACGCGGAATTGAACTCCATAATTAAACAGATCAAAAAAGAGAAGATCGACACATCTCTTGAAATGGAATTCATGTATCAACTGCATGGCTGGGTGGCACGGGGTGAAAAAAGGTACTCTCTCGCAATAACTAATTTTAAAAAAGCAGGGACCCTTGCAAAGAAAAATCAGAATGAATATGCCCTGACAATGTCCTACCTTAATATTGCAGATACATACTACATTGCAAAGGATTATAAGCAGGCAGAAATTCTCTGCGAACAGGCAAGAGCGCTGGCTGTCAAAAATGAATTTATGCGGTGGGATAATTATGCACGGATTCTCGAAGCCAAGATAATGCTTAGAAAAGCAGATATGAACCTAAGAACAATCATTCGCAAACTTCTCAAAGCCGAGAGTATTGCAAAAAAAATGAAGGATTGGAGTCTGCAGTGCGAAAGTCTGATACTCATTACGCTTATTTACAGAACATTGCATCTTAAAAATTTGGAATATAAGTTCCGGCATAGTTATAATCGCAAACTTGATGTTGTGCTGCGCGGTTTATCCGAGGATGATCAGCAAAGATTGAAGGCAATATTCCACTATGAAGCCCTTCATTCCAGTTCTGTATTACGGCAGATCATCGAAGCCAGAATTAATGTGTCCCCGTCGAAATTGCAGCATTACTTCTTTGACCTGTTGCATCTCTCAAGCGTTCAGCAAATCAGGTTTTATCTGAAAAAGTATATTCTTGACGTTGTAGGCATAGATAAATTCGGCATTATACTCTATGCAGACAAAGATTCCGAAGGTGAATTCTGGGTGAATAATAAACTCTCCAAAGCTGAACTCACCAGCATACATCAGAGCTATTTTGAAAAACTGCGGGCTGATCTGGAATGTCAATACTACACGGTAAAAGGGCAACATTTCTGTTTAGTTCCTTTGAAGCTTAAGAATGAGCTGGAAGGCATTGTCATTCTGGCAGACAGGGGCGAGTATCCCTTCACAAAATCAGAGAAACTCATCATCAGCCTATCCGGTTTCTATCTTACTATTATATTGAAAAAGATCGGAGAATATGAAGAAGTTCTCGAGCAGCGTGAGCAGCTTTCCAATCTTATCACAATCAGCCGAGATATACTCCAGATCATGAACCTGGATGAGCTGAAAAAACAGATAACTCTTAATGCGATACGGCTTTCCGGAGCGGAACGCGGCTTCTTCATAAATTTGGATGAGAACAAGAATTTTGTTTTCAACGTTGCTCTCCTGAGTACCGGCGAAAAGATTGATAAGGACAATCTCAAGATCAGTAAGACCGTGCTGAAAGATGTGTATGAATCAAAGATTGCCATGAGTACTTTTGACGCAGTCGAAGACCAACGCTTTTCTGATTCTGAAAGCATACAGCGGCACGATCTTCGGTCTGTGTATTGCTCTCCTCTTCATATGCATAATGAGATTTTTGGATTTCTCTATCTCGACAACCTGACGAGTGCGAACAAGGTCATTCGATTTAACGAGAAACTTCTTGAGATATTCATTCTTATGGCAGAGACCGCTATCAAGAACTCCATTGATTTTGAGAAGCTCAGCATTGCTAACCAGGAATTGCTCAAGATAGACCAGGAACGTGCACAGTTTATCAATATCTCCTCTCATGAATTTAACACCCCTATTCAGACGCTGAAGGGCTACATCTCGATCCTGAAAGATCCTGAGACTCCGGAAAATGTTCGGCAAAATACGATGAATATTATGGAAAGAAATGTTGATCGTCTTCTCCATGCCATTAATAACATCCTGCAAATGAATGCGCTGGAAACAAGAGGAATTCAGTTTGAAAAAGAGCTGATCGAACCTGAAGACATCCTAAGAATCGTGTATGAAGAAACTCTTGCTCTTGCAAAATCACGCAAACAAAAGCTCCTGCTGAAAATTGCTTCAGGACTCAAACCAATAAGAGGAGAACGCATCACTCTTATCAACGGGTTAAAAAACCTTGTGCTCAATGCGATCAAATATACTGATGATTACGGCGAAATTACAATCGGAGCACGCAAATCCAGATTTCGCAAAGAAGAAGCAGATGAAAAAGAATCTCTCATCATTTATATAAAAGATAACGGCATCGGCATTCCATCCTATGAATTGGATAATATTTTCCGTGAATTCTATGAAGTTGCAGATATCAAGGCGCACCATTCGGGTGTGACAGAATTCAAATCTTCCGGACTCGGTCTGGGGCTTCCAATCACAAAGACCATTGTCGAGCATTACGGAGGAAAAATGTGGGTAAAAAGCGTCAAGGGTGAAGGTTCGACCTTCTTCATTTCCCTCCCCTTTGCAAAGAAGCAACGAAAAAAGAAAGGTGAGGAATAGCATGTCAATCCTGTCTCGCACTCACTCGAAGAAAGAAAAACCAGCTCATAATTTCAGCCGAAAAATCTCCCAGCCATCTTCAGTGATGATCATGTGCTCTCCCGATTTTGTTGAGTTTCTGGAATCCCTCTGGGGGCTTGGCATTCTGCTTCAAACCTATAAAAACACACGCATTGTGCTTTATAAAAATGAATGGAAATTTTTCATTGAGCAGCTTTACCCGGAAAGGACTTTCACCTTTTTAAATTTTACAGAACTGGGAGCAGGGCAAGAGGCTGAATCACTTGAGTTGATTGTGTTTCTCACACAAAAAATTCCTAAAGAAGCGAAAACCTTTTTAAAAACAACACAGAATGCAGTGATAGCAGGCATGAGTTCTTTTAATGATATAAAGCTCTTGAATTGCATCATTTCCGTGAATGATCTGCAATCCTATTATTACCAGTTTTTCTCTTTCGCATTGCAGCTTACAGGCACTTCAGAAAAATGGGATTCATATATTCACACTTACAATTTCCAGGTAGGAAGAGACGCCGAATCTTCCCAAAAAGGGTTTATCTCTATTGATATTTCTCCCGGAATTCATGGCACACGCTTCCTCAAGAAACACATTCATCCACTTGTTGCTGCGATCCAAAAAAATTATAATTATGATGTCGTTCTCATAGATTGGGATGCGCGGTATTATGATAAGCTTGTATTCAATAAATGCAAAACCAAGCCTGATTTTCAACTCATTGTAAGTCACGGGCAGGCACTCGAAGCGCTCAAATCCTGCGCACTCTTCATTTCACCAAATACTCATTTACTGCATTGTATGCGTTACACTCCGCTGCGCACTTTCAGCATTCTTGTCCCTCATGAGCGGCGGCATCATTGCGAGACTGCTAAAAACAGGACACACATTGTTCATACGTTTGCAGGGCTGAAAATAAAACAAGTTCTGCCACTGATAAAGGAATTCCTTTAAAAAAAATTCATTGACAGCGTAATAACGCCCGCTTCACTCACAATTACGTCAATCAACAGTCGATAAAAACCTGTACTTAACGAGTAAATAACTTATGACATATTGGAAGAAAGAGAACGATTTTATCACATCTGTGGGCGAGTTGAAGCACTACATTTCTCTCTCTCAAAAAGAGGAGATACAGCTCAGGAAAGTCGTTTTGCGTCACCCCATGCGTATCTCTAAATTCTATCTTTCTCTGATCGATTTTTCTGATTCGGATGATCCTCTTAAGAAAATGGTTGTTCCTTCTGCTATGGAACTTGATATTTCCGGCTCGTATGACACAAGTGATGAGTCCAAACATACAAAGCTATCCGGTTTGCAACATAAATACAGCAGAACTGCTCTCGTGCTTTCCACGAACAGGTGTGCGTCATATTGCAGATTCTGTTTTCGCAAACGTCTGGTCGGCTTGGAATCCCCGGAAATCATAAGTAATTTCAGCCACGCTGTAAGGTATATCAAAGCTCATCCCGAAATAAATAATGTACTCATCAGCGGAGGTGATCCATTGATACTTTCCACCAGGGTTATAACACGATTCCTCGAATTGCTCAAACCTATTTCGCACCTCGATTTTATCCGCTTCGGTACAAAAGTGCCTGTGTATTACCCGCAAAGAATTCTTCAGGATGATGCATTAATTTCACTTCTTCATAATTATACTCATGACAGGAAACAAATATATTTTGTGACACAGATCGATCATCCCAGGGAAATTACAGATGAATTGAAAGAAGTGGTTAATCTACTTTTGGGAGCAGGAGTGGTTGTCAACAATCAGACCGTTTTCCTACGTGGTATTAATGATGACGCTGACGTGCTCGCTGAACTTATGAGAAACCTTGTCTCGATTGGAATAAACCCATATTACCTTTTCCAGTGCAGACCCGTTAAGCGTGTAAAAAAATATTTCCAGATACCGCTTTCTGTCGGTTATCCGATCGTTGAGAAAGCAAAAGCACAGATCGACGGGCATAGCAAAAGATTCCGGTTTGTCATGTCCCACAAAAAAGGAAAGATCGAAATCCTCAGCATAAAGAATGATGAGATGTTTTTTAAGTTCCACCAGGCAAAAGATAAACGAAATGCTGGACGTATTTTTTCCAAGAAACTTAATCCTGCTGCCGCATGGCTGGATGATTTGAATAATTAAAATAACATATGGAGTAACTATGATTAACGAAGGCGAAATGGTATTGGAAGTTTTTGATGATATGATCGAAGCGGAATTGTTGGAAGGTTTGCTGAAAAGTTCGGGAATTGAATGCTATATTATTTCCGATGACTGCGACGGCATGATGCCCCAGCTCCAACTCACCGAGGGCGTTGGTGTGGTGATAAACAAACAAGATAAAGAAGAAGCAATGAAGATTTTGGAGAGTGTGAAGGAAACGAAGGGGTAACTAAATCTCTTTACCAAGCCCTAGCTTGGTAATGTCTGTTTCCCATCACGAGTCGTTCACTTCTCCTGTCGAGGAGAAGGTCGATTTGCTACATGCAAATCGGGATGAGGTCGAAAACAATATCGAATATCGATTAACGATTTCAGATTTCAGATTTATCCCTCATGCTATGGTGCTCGGAAGCAATGAGAATTTTGGAAAGTGTAAACAAGGGAGAGGAGTAGGAAAATATTACTCGTTACCAAGCCCCAGTTTGGTGGCGTATTTATAAACCCGAAATATCAATACAGTCATGGACTGATTCATGACCACTCGGAAAATATAGGTTTGAACATGTTCAACTGCTACAAATTGATATTTTTTCCCGCCGGGATAAACCAGCTGTTACACCTTTTACAACTTATATTGTATTGATGAATTTTATGCTTTTTGAATATTTTTCTTCTTAACCAGAACAATTATAAGAAGAATTATGGAAATAAATAATGCCACAAACGAAGCCAAAACTATTATGCTCTGTATCACCAACCACGTGCTCGGAGGACTTGCCTGGAGCAATGCACGATTTGCAGCATTATCTTCAATACCAAACAGAGCCATATTTTCTTTAAGAGGAAAATCCAGTCCTGAATAATTCACCCCTTCACCAAATCCATAACCGGAAATTTCTTTTCCATCGTTCGTGCCCTTTACAATAGTTCCGCCTTCACGAATTTCACTTGCAACAGAATATATAAACTGGTCGTCAACGGTCGATGTCATGGTGAATTCCAGGTTTTTAGCAGGAAATTTCACTTCCCAGCCGTTGGGATACCAGGCATGTGACCTGGGACTGCGCATCCACTTATTTATCGTGACTGAGCCGGTTATCACATCACTATTTCCATTTTCATCAATATATTTCCCGGAGATAACGCGAGTGGCATCAGCTGGAGGATTTTCTCCCATGTTCTGCAGCTCCTCTGTTTTATCAGAATGAGGGCTGGCAAAAGTGACTTCAGTATTATCGTCAAACTGAACATCAGACCAATCCCAGCCAAATGATTGAGGAGCTTTCCCATTAAAACCACTGATAATAGTAGCAAGTGCCTGCACAGCAATGTTTTTCGGATAACCTGTTGGTGCGATGCCGGACATCCATTGGTGGTCCATCCATATTTTACCATTAAGATTTCTTGTTTCTCCCTGATATGTGACCGAGCCTGTTGTCTTGATATTCGGATAGGAATAATACCACATTCCCAAACCGAAAATTGAAGGTATTTTGCCTTCATCTCCCTGAAGCAAAATCGGTTTGCTCTCTGTGAGGTTGAGGTCAATTCTAAATTCTTTATCCGGATCATTAACAACAATTTTCATCGGGAACATTTTGTCTTTTTGCAGACTCTGAGCGCTATTTTCTCCTATCCGGGCTAAGAAAGGTTCGATTTCATATACAATTTTTCCGCTCGTTCCCGAAATGATGGGATCACTGCCTGTGACATGCAGATTTTTATCCGCATAGTTTACTGCCACGACAGTTTGCACCAACTGATTTTCAATATCAGAAAGTCCCAATTCAGATGCAATTGGCGGTGGATATAATGCCCGTCTGAAAAACACAACGACTACATCGACCACGTTATTGTTTTCATCCAAGAAATTTCCGGACCAGAAATACCATCCAAATTGAAAATCCAATTGTGCTTTATGAGCTTGTGGAAACTTGAGTGAATGATAGGTGTTCATATCAGAATATCCTTTGAAATAATCCTGTGCTAAAAAATTTGGCAATGCATAATTCTGGATATTGTCCAATCCTTTTTCTGCGATGCCAGCCAGCAGGTCATATCTGGCAGGATATCTTTTCACTAAAGGAACGTGCGAAGCCTTTACCCTGTCTATCATGATAGCTGTATCCTGTGTAAGGTTTTTATTGGTTTTTGG
>CAYUTH010000076.1:0-7791 GCA_964447485.1 uncultured Candidatus Cloacimonadota bacterium
ACCAACATAATCAGTTCTTATAACTAAAATATTATAATTATCATAGTCAACTCCAGTTAATACGAAATCTCCATTTTCGCATTCATATACTGATTGTGCAATACTTGTTCCACAGTCTATTACTTTCGTCCATATCGTTGTTCCATCTTCGGTTATCTTTCTCAATGCAGCATTGTAATCAGATCTACCTGCAAGTATAATATTCCCATCTTGTGTATTATGCATTGAAAATACACCAAATTCATTACCATAGGGTAAAGCCCATAAACAATTTCCTTCTGAATCTCTTTTCATTATATAGCGATCTCCGGTAAATCCCTGGAATCCAACAGTTAGAAAATCTCCATCACTTGTTTCAACGAACTCAACCGAATATCCATTGTAACTCATGAAATCAACACTATCTTTAGAAGCCCACAACATATTCCCATCTTTATCTGTTTTCATCAAAAATCCCCAATTTTCATAATAAAAATCATCATAGAGTTCAAAACTTCCACTCACCACATATCCACTATCTTGTGTAACAATTACATCTTCAACCCAATATTTATCATCCATGTATGGTTGCTGGAAAGGTCTGTAGGTCTTTACCCATGTATCTGCAGCTGAGAGTTGAATGGAGAATGTGAACAATAAAATGATAAAAAAGATGATATAATTTTTATAATTCATGGTTACCTCCTCAACTAAATAGGTTTTTCATAATTCTTAATTATTTTGATGGATCATGTTCCTGGATGAGCATTTTGCCGAGGAAACTTTTCTTAAGAGAAACTGCATGCTCGGGGCATATTTCTATACAGCACATGCAGAGGATGCATTTTTGCGGATCAAGTTTTGGTGCGAGGTCTTTTTCTTCGAGAGAAAGGGCTTTACCGGGGCAGAATTTCACACATGCTTTGCACTGCACACATTTCTTCGGCTCGAAATAGGGGATCGTCCAGAAGAAGCGTTTAAAGAATCCCTTTAAAGGTACGGAAAGCAAGTTAAGAATTCGATTTTTTCTTTTACTGGCTTGGATATTGCAGTGTGGAAGTACAAAATCTTCATCAAGATCACCTGAAAACTGAAATTCACTGAAATCTATTTTTTCTCGCTCTGCAGCAATGCGTGTCGTGGGTATTTTCTCCGGTTTATATCCCATGATCCTGCTTGCAAAGTAGTCGAGAGCAATGGCATTTTTACTGCCCAGCACAACATCAAATTTCTTCACATCTCCTGTCGAAGGTCCGTCTCCATCCATGCCAATAATCCCATCTATCAGGTTGAACACAACTTTATCTTTTATAATTTCATACACATCGACCACGAATTCTGCAAATTTCTTTGGATTCAGTGCAAGGCGGTGCAGGTTGGATTTTGCAAGTCCCGGAATGATGCCGTAAAAATTTTTTATTGCGCCAGTGAATAAGGTGTACATGTGGGTTTTGAGCTTTGCCAGGTTGATAATTGATTCAGCATCGATAAACGCTTTATTCACCGTGTATTTTGCATTCATATTATAAGTATAAATTCCATTTTTAACTGGATTTATAAGCGTGATCCCGTAGAGTTTTGCAAGACTTTCCATACCGGTCAATTGATATGCTCTCATCGCATTCACCGTTCCGCCGGGATTGTCCATGAGAGATATCTTGATCTGGTGATCTTTGAGTATTTCGATCACTGCTGCAACAAGATTCGGATGTGTTGTGATAGCTCTGTCCGGCGGGTAAGCGCCAAGCAGGTTTGGTTTCAGGAGTACTGATGAAAGTGATTTCAAGGTTGGATAGAATTCGGTTTCAGTAAAGATCGAATCAATCACTTTTTTAATCTTTGGGATATCATAAGTTGAACATTTTTTTGCAATTACTTTGTACATAAGAGTCCTTAGCTTTTTATATAAGTTGGGAAGAACATCCCTCCGCTACGTACGATGTAGCATAAGAATTCTTCACCCTCTTTTTTTCTCACAAATTCGAGAGCTTCTTCAATCAATTCAGCCGGAGTAAAATGTACGGCTTTCACGAGTTCCGGGTTCATCGAACTTACGACGAGAATATCAGCTTGCTTTAATAATCTGCCTGTTGCAAAGGCACGATGTCCACCGATTTGAATATCTTTCTGATCAACACGGAAGAGATCGTCGATGGTTTTGGCTTTTCGCAGTTGTTTTTCCATTTCATCCTGCCCCATATTTTCCCTGCTTTCCGTAACCAATATAACGGTACCACCCTCTTTGATGAGGTCTATTGTGCTGTTTAATGCCTTCTGTGATTGGTAAAAATTTATATCTTTGGGATAACCGCCAACTGATACGACAACTGCATCAGCCTTTTTTGAGAATTTTACAGAATTGTTTTCATTGAAGAATTTTACCCCTTCGTAAAAGGCGTCATTGAATGCGCCAGCAAAGCATTGAACGAGTTTTTTTTCATGATTAAGAATAGACTGCACAGTAAAATCAATGCCTACCTTTGCTGCTGCTTCGGTCATTTCAAGATGAATTTTATTGTCATCTAACTTGCCGAGAGTCGCATAGTTATGTATGATATTTGAGTGATTATGCCGAATGGTTTCATATCCACACACTCCCGGTAAAACAGATTTTCTCCCTCCGCTAAAACCCGCAAAGTAATGAGGGCTTATCACACCTAATGTGATAATAAAATCCGCTTCTGCGACACGTTTGTTTACATACAGCTCATTGCCTGAAGCCATGGTGCCGAGATGAACAAGGTCGTCAGCTCTGCAGTCATGGTTATTGATGGAAAAGTTATCAATAACCCAATCTCCATAGTGATAGCGCATTTCTGCTTCAGTCATTTTTCTATGTGTACCGTTTGCGATCTGGATATGAATCGAGCTTTGAGAAATGCCATAGGAGATGAGTTCCTGAAGTAATGTTTTAAGGAGAATCGCAAAAGGACCGGGACGAGTAATATCACTTACTATAATAACAATGTTTTGAGGTTGCTTGCTTTTAATCAACTCACGCAGAGAAGGAGAACCGATAGGGGACTCAATTTTTTCGCGAATGAGTTCTTCGGGATTATCATGTGCACCGAAGTGCTTCATTTCAAGAATTCCCAGCACATTCTTGTCTGGTATTTCGAATGTTTTATGACCTTCGCCGTATTTCAGTTTAATTTCCATTTTTTCTCTTAATGTGCATCATACCAGCTTTTACCGTAACCGATATCCACCTTGATAGGAACGATGCCGGTATATTCGTCCGGGAGCACATTCTCCATTTCTTTTTTGATTAAATTTTTATAAAAATCAATTTTATCTTTCATAATCTCAAATACCAGTTCATCATGTACCTGGATGATCATCATGATCTCATCTGTTTTATGAGAAATATTATCATAAAGCGCATTCATTGCGATTTTTATCATGTCTGCTGCCGTACCCTGAATCGGCATGTTAATTGCCATGCGCTCTTCATTCGACTGCACATTTCTGTTCCTGCTATTAATGCCCGGCAGGTATCTGCGTCTATTAAAAATGGTCTTAACATATCCTTTATCATGAGCGAATCTTTTTGTAGATTCAAGGTAATTGTACACTCCTTTGTAAAAGGAGAAATAATTATCAATAAATTCCTGAGCTTCTGATCGTGATATACGAAGATCTTCTGATAATGAGAAAGCTCCCATTCCATAAATAATACCAAAATTTATTACTTTTGCCTGTCTTCTTTGATCAGCAGAAACCTCTTTTTCGTCGATACCGAAGATCGTTGCAGCAGTTTGGGAGTGAATATCTCCACCTTTTTTAAAATTCTCGATCATTTTCTCGTCTTTTGAAAGCAAGGCAACAATGCGGAGTTCGATTTGTGAATAGTCTGCAGACAGAATGAGATGATCATCTTTTTGTGCGATAAATCCTTTTCTCATTTCTCTGCCAATTTCAGTACGGATCGGTATGTTCTGTAAGTTTGGATTCGAGCTCGAAAGCCGTCCTGTTGCAGTAACAGTCTGATTAAATGAAGAATGTATTCGGTGTGTTCTTGGATTAATTAATTTCGGGAATGCATCGATGTATGTTGATTGTAATTTCTTCAACTGTCTGTAATCTATGATATCCTGAGCAAGCTCATAGGTTCTACTGAGCTTTGTAAGCACCTCGATATCAGTAGATTGCCCGGTTTTAGTTCTTTTAATAACCGGCAGATCCATTTTACTGAACAGTACATCAGCAAGTTGCGAGGGGGAGTCAATATTGAACTGCTCTCCGGTTTTAAAATAAATTGTATCTTTCAACTCCTCGGTTTTATGCTCGAGCTCTTTTGATATTTCTCTGAAAAGGGGAAGATTAATATAAATACCGTTTCTTTCCATTTGTGCGATTGCTTTGACCAAAGGCATTTCAATCTTATAAAATAGTTTTGAAAGCTCAGCTTTATCGATCTGTGATTTCAGTTTTTCCCAGAGCAGGAAGGTGATGTAGGCATCCTCTGCAGCATATTCTGCAGCTGTTTCTATTTCAGCTTCTCCAAACTGGATTTGATTTTTACCTTTTCCGATTATATCTGTAATGGGTATCATTTTGTGCTGAAGAAATTTCATGCTCACTTCATTTAGGTTGTGGCGGTGCTCTTCCGGCGCCAGCACGTAGGACCCGATCATCGTGTCAAAATAGAGGTTATTTACTTCTATTCCTTCATTTTGGAAAACGATGTAATCATATTTAATATTATGTCCGATAAATTTCTTTGAAGGATCTTCCAGAATTGGTTTTAATTCATCTAAAACTCTCACTTTATTGAGCTGTTTTCCAAAAATATGTCCAACAGGAATGTAATAGGATTTTTCATCATTCACACAGAATGAGATGCCGACAATTCGTGCTTCGATAGAGTTACGAGAATCCGTCTCAAGATCGACAGCAATGAAAGTTGATTGCTTGAGAAGAGATAATAACGCTGAAAAAGATTTCTCATTATCCACGATCTCATAAGAAAATTCTTTCCTCTCAGGTTGCTCGATTTCACCCTCAAAATATTTCATAAAGGCGTACATTTCGTAGCGCACACAGAAATCCCTTAAGGCATCGGTAAAGATTTCAGGCGCTATCATAGAATCAATATTAAGTTCGATTGGAACATGTCTATCAAGAATGACGAGTTCTTTGGAAAGCCGTCCCTGCTCAGCATATTTGGTTATATTATCTTTGATTTTTTCAGAAGTTATCTCACCTGCATGACTGATAATGCTTTCCAGATCGCCATAATCTTTGATGAGTTTTGCTGCAGTTTTCGGTCCTATCTGGGGAATGCCGGGGACATTATCTGACGAATCACCTGCAAGAGCAAGAAGATCAGTAATTTTTTCGGGAGGGACATCAAATTTCTCCTCAACCTCTTTTATGCCTATAAATTTGTCTTTTGATGGTTCGTACAATTTTACATGATCATTCACGAGCTGGTAGAGATCTTTATCAGAGGACACAATAACAATATCGTACTCATTCTCATAATGAACTGCAAGAGTGGCAATTATGTCGTCTGCTTCATAACCTGGTTTGGAGAGCTTTGCAATACGTGAAAGCGTGACCATTTCAATGATGGGTTCAAGCTGTTCGACAAGGTCTTCAGGCATTTTATCCCGCGTTGCTTTGTATTCTTTGTAAGCTTTATGGCGGAAAGTGGGTTCCTTTTCATCGAACGTAATTGCAAAATACTCGGGCTTAAAACGCTCGAGTAAGGATATGATCGTCCGTAAGAAACCGAATATCGCACTTGTATTTTCCCCCCTGGAATTGATGAGCGGACGGTTCTTGAATGCAAAATAAGAACGATATATTATGGCTGAGCCGTCAATGACGTATATTGATTTTTTCATACGAACATTTCCAGCATCCGCTGAGTAAGTGTCAATAATAATATTGACAAAAATTGCTCAAATGAAAAGACATCATATTAATATATTATGATTATAAAAAGATATTTAATTATAGTTTTACTGTTTTTCTTCAGCACGACACTTTGGGCGAAAGAATATGGAGTTTCGTATCTGAACTCCTCGCGTAAAGACCATCTGCCGATCATGGAGATCGAGAGTAGGAATTATCTGAACATGTATGATCTCGAACGTATTTTTGACGGCTCGATCAAAATAGATCAGAAATCACAAACTATTAACTGCGTGATTTTTGAAAAGAAATGCGAGTTCTCCTTTTTCAATAACTGGGTGCATTTTGGAAACCACAGTTACAATCTTCATAATGACATTCAGGTTGTGAATGGCTTTTTTTATGTACCGGATTATTTTCTAAACCTCTGTGCCGATAAATTTTTTCACGATGAAGTGACGTTAGATGACGGATCGGTCATTATTAATTTTTCTTCGATGGAGAAATACCTGATAAAAACGATAGTACTCGATCCGGGGCATGGGGGCAAAGATCCCGGAGCGGTTGGACGAATACTTGGCCTTCAAGAAAAAGATATTGTGCTTAATATCACCAAGAAAGTGAAGGAACTGCTAGAAAAAAATCTTGATGTGAAAGTACTTCTTACCCGGCATGATGACAGGTTTGTATCGCTAGGAGACAGGACAGACTATGCCAATGATAATCAAGCTGATATTTTTGTCAGCATTCATTGCAACGCAGCATATAATACAAAAGCGAGCGGCTCGGAAGTGTATTATCTTTCCACAGCTCAAACGCATGAGGCGCGCGCAGTTGAGGCAATGGAAAATGAAGTCATTAAATTTGAAGATCAGGAAAGCATATCACGTTACACTGATCTTGATTTCATTCTGTATGATATGCGTCAAACCGAGTACCTCAACGAGAGCAGTGAACTTTCAGAGATGTGCCAGAAGCAGTTAGTAAATACTCTTTCAACAAAAAATAATGGTGTACGACAGGCAAATTTTTATGTGCTTCGCGGTGCTTTTATGCCTGCGATGTTGGTCGAAGTTGCGTATTTATCAAATAAATATGAAGAAAAAAAACTTCTTTCAAAGGATTTTCAGGAAAAAGCCGCAAAAGCGATTTATACAAGTATAAAGCAGTTTAAAGATAAATACGATAAGATGAATTAAATTTTTTGAGGTGGATACTATGAAAAGAATATTTTTAATTTTTATTACAAGTTTTTTTATTCTCCCCTGTAATGTTTCAGCAAAGTCGATGTTTGCGATCGGCAATATGTACGGCGCACCCACAACGACCATCCTCTCCTATGATCTCCAATACGAGGGAATTCGGAAACAGGAGACTTTGAATATTCCCACTCATAATTTCAATGCCTTTGATATGTGTATGGATCAGGAGAATGAACTTCTTTTTATCTCTTTACGAAACAGTAACATCATCGAAATGGTAAATGCGTCAATGCTTACAAGCCGGGGAAGTGCCCTGTTAGGAGAAATATCAAATCCTGCAAGCATTAAATACAATAATGATACAAATACTCTTTTAGCACTTGAAAGAAATACCAACAAACTTTATGCTTATATCTGGCATTATCAGGATACAACTTTTGCTTTTGCGAATCCTTTCGCTCCTTATTATAATGAGCTTGAAAACATCGTGAGTGGTCAGGATTTGGCCCTTGATGAGCAGAATGATTTGCTCTATGTTGCTGACAGTACACAAAAATTAGTTCATTATTACACTATTTATAATATGGTGTGTTCCAAGAACGACCTGTTATATTCCGGCAGCATTGAAGTCGACCTGAAACCGACCTCTCTTGCCGTCGATGATGGGAAATATCTCTATATCGCAAATAACTCATTGGGTACTAAGATTCTTCAATATGATCTCAAAACTTCCACAATACGCTCTTAT
>CAYUTH010000076.1:7891-10529 GCA_964447485.1 uncultured Candidatus Cloacimonadota bacterium
GACGGAGTTTTCACATGGATATCTCCAAATAAAATAATGCGATATACTATTTCATATCAAAACTTACTGAACTATCAATTAGATGATGTGCTCGTCACAGATTGGCTTCCTTCCGATCAACATGTCTCAATGCATAATGTGAGTACCGGCGGCGTGTATGATCAGCAGGAGCATCTCATCACGTGGAATGTCGGATCGCTGCCTGCAGGCGGAGATGAAGAAGAAGTCTGGGTTGAGGTAAAGGTACTTTCCGGAATTCAGACTCCGGACACACTTATCAACTACTGCACAATTGGAAATGATGATGTCACGACAACAAAATACGTGCAGACTCTTGTAAAAAGTGCAACCCCAATCACCAATTCCTACTTTGACCCGAATCCCTTCCGTCTTGGTATACCTACCGATGTAGGTTTCGCGCATTTAAATTTTACGCATGAAGATTCTCCAATAATACTTGTTAAAATTTACGATATATCCGGTGAATTAGTACTTGATAAAAAGAATTGGAACTCAACAGAAGTATTCTGGGGTGGAAGAAATGAATCCGGAAAGTATGTAGCAAACGGTGTTTATTTTATGATTGTTATAAATGAAGCCAAAGAAAAAGCGATTATTAAAATCGCAGTATTGCGGTAATATCTTATATTAACTTGACAGTATTTATGAAAATTATGCCAAGTCCAAAAGAGGTTTATATGAAATTTTTTAAAGTATTTATTACGGGATTATTCCTTATAATTTTGTCATCATATTTATACGCACAAAAACCTGATTCTCTTATTGTGAAATTAGATGCAGATACGTATAAAATTGATATCATTAAAATTGATATTGCGAATAAAGAGATTACATTTCCCGCAGAGTTCAATATGAATAAGGGAGTTATCGAAACCATTCTTGTTGGTCCTCAGGGAAGATTACATGAAACGATACTGAAAACTGACGCTCTTCCTTCATACATCCAGACCTCACTCCTTCTTCTCGGTTTGGAATGTGGACAAAACATGGAACTTGGCAATTATGACATAATGCCTGAAGGCGATTCTCTGCTTGTATATGCGAACTGGACAGATACGTTGGGCGTTACACACGAAGAGCCGATCGAGCGTTTGGTGTGGAACATTCCCCAAAATAGGGAAATGCTCAAGACGTATTGGATATTTCTTGGTTCCAAGATCGTTAATGGTCAGTTCATAGCAGATCTGGATCAAAACATTATAAGAACATATCATGATCCCTTTGCAATAATCCATAGCTCGCTTCCTACGATTTCAGATGACACATTTTATGAAGCAAACAAAAACCTTGTTCCAGAAAAAGGAACGAAAGCAACAATAACAATAAAAGCATTAGACTAATTCTTGGAGGATAAACATGAAACGATTATTTTTATGTTTGGTTATAACCCTTACTCTTGTATCTTTTGGTCACGCAAACGTTGACCTCTCATTAACGCACGAGATGGAGCATTCCATCAAGATCGGACTGCAATGGCTCGTAGAGCAACAGGAAGATAACGGGAGCTGGCAGTTTTATCCTGCAATCACTGCACTCGCTGTTATTGCAATTGTCAACAGTAATCCGAATATAAGCTACCAGTTCGAGCCCGTTGCAAAAGGGCTTGGTTTCATTGCAAGCTGCGCAAAACCAAACGGAGCTATTTATGGCGATGATATGCCCAATTATAATACTTCGATCTGTTTGATGGCTCTTAAAGAAGCAAATGATCCCCAGTATTACGAGATCATCGATAGGGGTGAGAAATACCTGCTGGGTCTGCAAATCGACGAGCAAGAGGGTTACACCGTTGACAGTTTATATTATGGCGGAGTTGGCTATGGTGGGGATGAGCGCCCTGACCTTTCCAACCTGCAATGGGCTTTGGAAGCGATGCTTGAGCGCGAACCGGTCTCTTCAGATGAGCTTGAGATCAATAAGAAAGAAATTACCAATATTGAAGAAAAGAAGATCTTTTTTGATAAAGCGATAATTTTCCTGCAGCGCTGCCAGAATCTTGAAGAATACAATCCCGAATCCTATTCAGAAAACGATGGCGGATTTATGTATGAACCAGGAATAAGCAAAGCAGGCGGTGCAACATCCTATGGAAATATGACCTATGCCGGTCTGAAAAGCATGATCTATGCTAAACTGGATAAAAATGATCCGCGTGTGCAGGCAGCATATGATTGGATATCTAATCACTTTATTGTAGAAACAAATCCTGTGCTTGGCAATCAGGGACTTTTCTATTATTATCTCATGATGGCAAAAGCTCTTACTGCATACGACGCAGATATTATTGTTGGAGATGATGGAATAGAGCATAACTGGAGAGCGGAACTGGCAAATCAGCTTGTAAAAATCCAGAATGAAGAGGGCTGGTGGCAAAACGAGAATGGAAGATGGTGGGAAAATAATAAAGTCCTGGTTACGACGTATTGCATCATTGGTCTTGAAGAGATTTTAAAAGGATAGCAGATGCCGATGCTGACTTTTAGAGATTTGTTTAAATATTCTGTAATATTTACTTATATATTGCAAATTCTCTATCGGCTCATCTATTTTTCTTTACAAGATTATTACAAAAAATATAAACTATGCAACGATGCATTTGAAGTGTCTGCAAAATCTT
>CAYUTH010000077.1:0-10519 GCA_964447485.1 uncultured Candidatus Cloacimonadota bacterium
ACTCATCACCGGCAGCGCTCGTGGAATCGGGAAAAGTATTGCACGATTGTTTGCCGAACAGGGAGCACAGGTTGTGATCGCTGATATACTTCAGAAAGATATTGATGCAACCGTTCAGGAATTCATTTCAGAAGGCTTGAAAGTTGCCGGATATCAATGTAACATCACTTCCGAAGAAGAAGTCGTAAACATGATGAAGGATATCTATGAGCAATTCAACTCAATAGATATTCTAATTAATAACGCAGGCATTACTGCGGACACACTGCTCATCCGCATGAAAAAAATTGATTGGGACAAAGTGATAAATGTAAACCTTACAGGCACTTTTATCTGCACACAAAAAGCAGCCAAATATATGATGAAACAACGTCATGGAAAGATCGTGAATGTATCCTCCGTGATTGGCTTTATCGGAAATTTTGGTCAGGCAAACTATGCTGCATCAAAGGGCGGAATTATCGCTTTTACAAAATCCGTATCAAAGGAGCTTGCTTCCAGAAATATCAATGTTAATGCAGTAGCTCCTGGCTTTATCCGAACAGCAATGACAGATGCTCTTCCTGAAGAGATCCAGCTGAAATATCTTGAGAACATCTCGCTCAAACGTTTTGGCACTCCGGAGGATGTGGGCAAACTTGTGCTCTTCCTCAGCAGTGAAGATGCTGATTATATAACAGGACAGACGATAATAATAGATGGTGGAATGATATAAAAGAAACCTTAAATCAAAGGAGAAAACAATGGACGAAAGCATCAAAGAAAAAGTCAAAGGAATCATCGCAACACAACTGGGTGCAACCGAAGATGAAATAACATTAGACGCACGCTTTATTGAAGACCTTGGTGCGGATTCTCTTGATACTGTCGAGTTAATCATGCAATTCGAGGAAGAATTTGACATTGAAATTCCTGATGAAGATGCAGAAAAGCTTACAACCGTAGGCACTGCTATCGAATTTCTCGACAAAAAATTAAACGAATAATCCATAACCCCACATACAGGTAAAACTGTGTGTGGGGTACATTCTATCCACCAGCTATCGGAAAGGACACTATCGCATGAAGTTAAAAAGAGTGGTTGTCACTGGTATTGGTACAATTAATCCCCTCGGTTTAAACGTTAATGATACATGGAAAAAACTCTGCGAAGGAAAATCCGGCATTGCACTTGCAGAAGGTATTGACGTTGAAGATGTTCCATCGAAGATCGCAGGTCAGGTCAATAACTTCGATCCTTTGGATTATATCGATCTCAAAGAAGCAAGAAGAATGGATCGTTACTGCCATCTTTCTATAGCTTCTGCTACACAAGCGATGGAAAGTTCCGGTATTGAAGGACAGGTTGACCAAGACAAATTAGGCGTTATTTCAGGAACTGGTATTGGCGGAATACAAACTTTTGAACATCAAATGCAAGTCTTTCTTGAACGTGGACCTAAAAGGATAAGTCCCTTCTTCATACCTATGATGATATCGAATATTGCAGCGGGACGAATCGCGATCAAATACAATGCACGTTGCATTAATTTCAATGTTACTTCAGCATGCACATCAAGTGCAAACGCTATCGGAGAATCATACAGAGCGATCAAATATGGCGCTGCAGATGCAGTAATTGCAGTTGGATCAGAAGCAGCAGTGACAAGGTTTACTCTTTCCGGCTTTTCTGTTATGCGTGCATTATCCACTCGTAATGACTCACCCGAAACCGCCAGCCGCCCCTTTGATAAAGAGCGGGACGGATTTGTCCTTGCAGAAGGCGCTGCATCGCTTATATTGGAAGAATATGAGCATGCAAAAGCTCGTGGAGCAACTATATACGGAGAAATGGTCGGTTATGGAGCAACCTGTGACGCGTTCCATATCACCATGCCTGCCCCGGGCGGAGAAGGTGGTGCTCACTCGATGAGCAATGCACTCTCTGATGCTGGTATTACTCCCGAAGATGTCCAATATATAAATGCTCACGGCACATCCACACCTCTTAATGATAAGGGTGAAACTAAGGCGATAAAAACTGTGTTCGGGGATTACGCATACCAGGTGAAAATAAATTCGAGTAAATCAATGCTTGGACACGGACTTGGCGCTGCAGGTGCACTGGAATCTATTATAGTTATAAAATCCATTCAGGATCAAAAAATACACCCCACCATTAATCTCACACATCCCGACCCGGAATGCGACCTGGATTACAACCCAAAAGGAACAATTCCTCTAAAAATCGAATATGCCATCTCAAACTCTTTTGGATTCGGTGGTCACAATGCGACACTGGTTTTCAAGCGATATGATGAATGAGTATGATAACATTGTTCTTAATCCTCAAGCGGACCCCCAAAAAATCGAAAAGTGGAGGAAATCACTTCCGCAGTTAGAAGAAAAACTTAACTATTTTTTCAAGAACTCCGCCCTTTTAGAAGCTGCACTCATCCATAAATCAATTTACGATCAAGAAAGCGAACATTCGATTGCAGAACGATTGGAATTTCTCGGAGACTCGGTTCTGGAACTTGCTATTACGGAATACCTTTTCAAAACTTATCATGATAAAGATGAAGGATTTCTCACAAAAAAACGCTCGAAAGTGATCAGCAAGGTTTATTTGAACAAAAAAGCTCTTGAGATCGGGCTGGCAAAATACATCCTCGTAAAGGAAGATGAGATCAAGCTCACACACCAGAAACGTTCTTCACTTACCGCAGATACGATGGAATCTATCTTTGGCGCCATATTTCTTGATAGCTCATACCGTGAAGCCAAATACGTATTACAGAATCTTATTCTTTCAAATTTTGATGTGTTGATTGCTCATACTGATCTTCAAAATTATAAGAGCATTCTCCAGGAATTTTGTCATACTGAATTTGCAGAAAATCCGGTGTATGTAATAGTAAAAGAAGCTGGTCCTGAACATCAAAAAAAGTTCTATACCAAAGTCTCGATAGGGAATAAGTACTCTTCAAGAGGGAACGGGAAATCAAAAAAAGCTGCTGAACAGAAAGCTGCTCGCAATCTTCTCAAAAAATTTCAGAACAAGCTAAATAAATGAACGTGTTGGCATTACTTCTCATTTTTCTCTGCGGAATTCTTATCTTTTTTTATTATAGAATTACAAATCCACCGATAAGTAACAATCTTAAATTTATTCTTGGAATATTGAGATTCCTCTTCTTTTCAATAGTGATCCTTCTTATTTTTAATCCAACTCTCCATTTTTCCCGCACAAAAAAAGTTGATCCAACGACAATCATACTGGTTGATTCCAGTGCGAGTATGCTTCAGCCATTAAATTCCGATGAGACAAAATCACATGCAGCACAGCGCTGGGAGCTCGAACTTAATGCTTTTTTGAATGAACACGGATTTGACTATAAAACTATTTATTTTAGCAACGGTCTCCAGCAGGATTCCACAACTACTGACATATTTTTAGCATTAAAAGAACTGCAGAATGATTCCAAATTTACAAATATATCTGATGTCATCCTTATCTCTGATGGACTGCAGCACAACAACAATTCATATCCCTACGTGGATGAGCTTCAATTCCCTGTTTTTCCGGTTCTTTTAGGCAAAGATATAGAACTGACGGACGTTTCCCTTGATGAAATTCTGGTAAATAATCCGGTATTTTTGAATACTGAAACAGAAATTTCATGTCGAATTTCAGGACTTCCTGATTCAGTCCAATTTATGTTATCTATTCTTGATGAAAATGACCGGATACTTGAAGAGAAGTTGATCTCCAAAAGCAATAATGAACGGCAATATACACTTTCTTACAAGCCCTCAAAACTTGGATATCAAAAGCTTTTTGCACAGGTGCAATTGCAGAATGAACAAGAATTTACTCTTGATAATAATAGCCGGGAATTTCTTATCAGCGTGGTTAAGGATAAAGCTCAATTTACCTTGATCACATCCTCTTTAAATTGGGATATAACCTTTATTCACAGAGCTTTTATGAAGAATGAACGATTTAAAACATCGCTGCTTGTACAAAGAAAAGAAGGTTATTTTAAAGACAACGAACCAATTTCCCTTCCTGAAAATCTTAGTGATACAGATGTCCTTATTTTACATAACTCGGATACATTCAATTTCGATAAAGCAATGATAGAAAGCATTGAAAGTTTCGTTTCCCGCGGTGGCAATATTTTTTATATTGGTAAGATTGATCCTGAATTGAATAGTATCCTTCCTTTACAAACCACAAGATTCCGAGAAACAGTTCAGACGACCGTCATCCCGACTTCCGAAATGAAAAATTATCAGACATTCCTGGTAAATCGTGACGAAGATCTTGCATCATTCTGGAACGCACTTCCTCCTGTCACCACATTTTTCTATGAGAGGAAGCCGAATACTGAAGTAATTTTGAACGCAGATATCGTTTCAGAAAATCCAATTATTGCATTTTCGTCCTATCTTCAAGGACACATCTTGCAATGGTCAGGATACGATTTCTTCAGATGGAAAATGTGGGAAAAGCCCGATGAGCAGTGGTTTGACTCCTTTATTATGAATATTGGTCAATGGCTGCTGAATACCGATATCTCACAAAGATTTTTATGTTCCTCCGATAAAATGAGTTACCTCGAGGGGGAACCAATCAAATTCTCCGCACATCTTTTTGATGAAAAAATGAATAGTATAAACGGACAGAATATAAAACTGCTCATATTTCAAAATGATTCATTGGTCACTGAAAAATTCCTTTTAGAGAAAGACAATTCCTATGAAGCAGTCATCCAAAATCTGAAACCCGGTAAATACACCTATTCAGCAGAAACCACATCCGGAAAAAATATTTATAAAGACGAAGGGCAATTTCTCATTGAGAAGCTTACATTAGAACAAAGTACACATGGTATACAAAAAGCGTATTTGCAGTATATTGCTTCAAAGACAAAAGGTGAAATACTGACATCTTCAGACGATTTTGAAGAAATTCTGAATGTTCAACGGGAGACAATTATCATTAAAACAACACGGGATATTGAGTTGTGGAAAAAGTGGTATCTTGCCGTGATTGCGATACTTCTGATTGCAACTGAACTTTTCCTCAGAAAAAAGAAAGGACTGCTATGAGACAGTGTAACAATTCCGATGCAGTAAAACGTATGAACAGACCGTCCCGGCTTGCACTTGCAGTCTCAATGCCAAAAGACGGACCTGCGAATATTATCACTTTGGGATGGTTTATGAGAACTTCAATTAAGCCGCCAATGTTTGCAATTTCAATTGGTTTGACTCGATATTCACACGAAATTTTGTCGGAGAACCGCAACTTTGTACTCGCAGTTCCCTCAATAAATATGGCTGAACAGACCATGCAGTGTGGTTTGCAATCCGGAAGAAATGTTGATAAAATTACTGAATTTGGAATAAAAACAAGACGTGGCAAGCTGACAGAAATTCCTATTCTTGCTGATGCTGTGGCTAATTTTGAATGCAAAACTATTACGCAAGTTCGCAGTGGAGATCACACAATTTTTGTTGGTGAAGTGAAATATTCTTGGCAAAATGATGATGAAAACCTTGAACAGCTTTTGTCAATTCCTGTAAATGATGACAGATTTAATAAACTGATTCAAAAGGGCAGTTATGCCTTTGGATTAATAAAAAATTAATGGAGTATATATGATTCTCAAATATTTAGGAAAAGAGCCAAAAATTGGAAAAGAAGTATTTATTGCAGAAGGGGCCAAAGTAATCGGCGATGTCACTCTGGGTGATCATGTAAGTGTGTGGTTCAATGCGGTCGTACGAGGAGATGTGAACTACATTAAAATTGGTGAGACTACCAACATTCAGGATAATTCGGTTCTGCATGTTACCACGAATACGGCTCCCCTTAATATCGGAAAAAATGTCACCGTCGGACATAATGTCATACTTCACGGCTGCACAATTGAGGACAATTGCATGATCGGGAGTGGTGCGATCATCTGGGATGGCGCAGTCATAGGTGAAGGATCGATCGTTGGTGCAGGTGCAGTAGTGCTTGCAAACTTTAAAGCACCTCCACGCTCACTCATACTTGGCACTCCTGCAAAGCTTAAAAAAGAAATTCCTGATGAACAATACAACCAACTCATTGTCTTGGCAGAGCATTATTCACAATATGCACAAAATTATTTAAAGGACAGAACGTAACATGGAAAAACATACAGTCGCGATCATCGGCGGGGGACCGGGTGGATACGCTGCTGCGATACGGCTTCAGCAATACGGCATCGATTGTGTCGTTTTCGAGAAAGAACGGCTGGGCGGTGTGTGCCTTAACTGGGGCTGCATTCCCACCAAAGCTCTGGTAAAAGTTGCCGACCTGTTCTCCGAGCTGCATCATGTTGAAGAATTCGGTCTTGCACTTGAAAATCCATCATTTGATTATGCAAAGATATACGAGCGAAAGAACCAGGTAGTGGAAAAGCTTGTTTCCGGGCTTGAGTTCCTGTTCAAAAAACGCCAGATACCAGTCATAAAGGAATCTGTGAAGGTTATTGAGAAGAGTGGGGAATCCTATCTCATCTCAACAGAAAACGAATCTATACAAGCATCCTATGTGATCATTGCAACCGGCTCGAAACCAAAAGAACTTCCAGCGTTCAAGATCGATGAGATGAATATACTCTCATCAAAAGATGTACTGAAACTAACGCAACTCCCCAAGCGTCTTTGCATTGTTGGCGGTGGTGTGATCGGTTGCGAGTTTGCATCTATTTTTGCTCAACTTGGCGTGGAAGTACAGATCGTTGAATTCCTTCCCAAGCTCATCAGCACAGAAGATGAGGAAATATCCAAACGCCTGGCAATGGCTTTGAAAAAAACCGGCATTAAAATTCATCTAAATACTGCTGTTGAGAATTGGAAATCTGTAAACAGCGAGCTGCATCTCTCACTCTCAAATGGCAAAGAAATCACGACTGATAAGGTACTACTCAGTGTAGGAAGAGATCCTGTGTTCGATATTGAATGCAAAAATTTTGATATGAATATGGAAAGAAATGCACTGTCTATCAATAATAATTTTGAAACGAATCATCAAAATATCTTTGCAATAGGGGACGTCACTGCGAAAATGATGCTCGCTCATACTGCCAGCAAACAGGGACTTCTTACAGCAGAGATCATAAAAAACAGGATCGTGGGAACTGACGAAAAAAACGATGCGCTCTGTTATGAAAATATTCCAAGATGCACGTTTACAAATCCTGAAATCGGCTCTGTCGGACTCACTGAAGCACAGGCAAAAGAGAAATACAAAGAGATATTGATCGGGAAATTCCCCTTCTCTGCCAACGGGAAAGCGCTTGGATTAGGAGAAACCTTCGGCTTTGTGAAAACCATTGCAGATGCCCAAAGTAAGAAGCTTGTGGGCATGCACATAATAGGACCACAAGCCACAGAACTCATCGCAGAGGGTGGTATCCTCATTCAGTCTGAAATGACTATCAATGAAGCGCTTAAAATCGTTTTTGCACATCCCACGCTTTCGGAAGCGGTTGCAGAATCGATCGAAGATATCGAGAAAATGTCGATCAATAGTATGTAGAAAAATATAATTCACACCTCGTTCTTAAGCTCTACGTCACACCCCGTTCTCAAGTTCTGCATCACACCTCGCACCTAAGTTGAACTTGGGAACGAGAAACAGGAACAAGCAATAAAATATGTCATAATACTCTTTTGGCGTCGGGCTGGGAACGCCAGTTAAAAGATAAATTTTATTTATTAAATTTGAAGGAAAAGAATGGATATTAAAAAAGTTAGAAATATCGGCATCAGTGCTCATATTGATTCCGGAAAAACTACTTTAACGGAACGAATTCTATATTATTGCAACAAAATATACAGAATCGGTGAAGTACACGGAAAAGATGGAATTGGCGCAACCATGGATTCCATGGAACTGGAAAAAGAACGCGGCATCACGATCGCGTCCGCTGCAACAAACGTGAGATGGGAAGGCTACGATCTTAATGTGATCGATACTCCGGGACATATTGATTTTACGATCGAAGTAGAAAATGCCCTTCGAGTGCTGGACGGAGCTATACTTGTTCTCTGTGGCGTGAGCGGAGTGCAGTCGCAATCCATCACAGTGGATAGACAATTGAAACGCTACAGGGTTCCTCATATCGCTTTCATCAACAAGTTGGACAGAACCGGTGCTGATCCTGAAAAAATTAAAGACCAACTTCGTGAAAAACTGGATCATAATGCAGTTCTAATGCAGATCCCGATCGGTTTGGAAGAAAACTTTGAAGGCATAATCGATCTCGTTTCCCGTAAAGCCAGATACTTTACCGGTCCTAATGGCGAACAGGTTAAAGAGACAGAAATCCCTGCAGAATTTAAAGCAAAAACCGAAGAAATGCGCGAAACGTTGATCGATGCTGTTTCCATGTTCAGCAATGAACTGGCAGAAGCTTTTCTGGATGGAAATGAAACTGAAGAAATGATCTATGCGGCAGTAAGAAAAGCTACCATTTCTATGAAGTTAACGCCTGTATTTATCGGCTCCGCTTACAAAAACAAAGGAGTTCAATTGCTACTCGATGCCGTGGTACGCTATCTTCCCGATCCAACTGAAAGAGTAAACACAGCCCGAGATATAGACGATGACATGAGAAGCGTAGAACTTGTATCTGATCCTCATCTGCCGGTTGTTGCGCTGGCTTTCAAATTGGAAAGTCAACAATATGGGCAACTTACCTATATACGGATTTATCAGGGCACAATAGCAAAAGGCTCAAATCTGCTTAATGCCCGAACCGGCAATAAAATAAAAGTAGGCCGCCTGGTGAAAATGCATGCTGATAATATGGAAGATATTACCAGTGCCAGCGCCGGTGACATAGTGGCGTTGTTTGGCATAGACTGCGCTTTGGGAGATACTTTCAATAGCGGAAATAATAATTTTACGATGCGCCAGTCATTCGTTCCCAAACCAATAATATCCTTTGCTGTGGGAATTAAAGACAGCAAGGATCAGGAGAAACTTGCGAAAGCATTATCCAGATTTACTAAAGAAGATCCTACTTTCAAGGCAAATGTGGATGAAGAAACCAATGAAACAATTGTACACGGAATGGGCGAACTGCATCTAAATATCTATATCGAAAGAATCAGAAGAGAATATGGTGTGAACCTTGAAGTTAATGAGCCCCAGGTTTCCTATCGGGAAACTCTTACGAAAGCTGTCGAATTTGATTATATTCATAAGAAGCAAACTGGCGGACACGGCCAATATGCACGTATAAAGGGAATTTTAACGCATTCCGGAAAAGATGAAAATATCTTCATGGATAAAGTACGGGGCGGTCATATTCCCAGCCAGTTCATGCCGGGTTGTGAAAAAGGATTTCTTTCTTCACTCGACAAAGGAGCACTTGCAGGATTCCCGGTTGTGGGCGTGAAGATGACTTTGGATGATGGTGATTTTCATGAAGTCGATTCCTCTCCACTTGCCTTTGAAATAGCTACCAGATCAGCTTTTAAAGAAAATTATCATCAAGCCAAGCCGATCATCCTGGAACCGGTGATGAAAGTTTCGGTGGAAACTCCTTCGGAATTTCGCGCCAATATTATGGCGATCATCAATCAAAATCGAGGAAGCGTATTAGATACAGTTATTGACGAACATTTTACCCGCATCGATTCGGAAATGCCCCTCTCCGAAACTTTTGGTCTTGTGACACAATTTCGTTCCGTCACACAGGGTAAAGCAGATTTTACGATGGAATTCAGTAAATATAAACCTCTTCCCAAGAACCTGGAAGAAGAACTCTTGAAGAAGAAAGAGAAATAGATTTTTGAATATTTCTACTCGTCCTAAATTGAACTTTGGAACGAGATAATGATATAGGATCGAAACCTGTGAAGAATACTCTTTTATCAGCAATGTGCCGGATCACATGCAACTTCAGGGTGAATTGACAAAATCTCTCTGGCCCGAATTCATGATGCACGATCCGGTTGCAAACAAGTATTGGAAATCCCTTTTTGAGTTTTTCCCCGATTTCCAGTTTTCAATGGTTCTCGGCGATAAGATCATTGGCATTGCAAACAGCATTCCTTTTCGTTGGGATGATGCTTATGAAAATTTACCGGAAAAGGGTTGGGATTGGGTACTGGAAAGGGGAGTTGAAGATTTCAGGAACAACATTAAACCCAATGCTTTATGTGGCTTGCAGATCGCACTTAAGAAAGAATTTCAGGGCAAAGGATTGAGTGTAATAATTGTGAAAGAACTCATAAGAATTGCAAAGCAAAGTAATTTATCATTTCTTGCGGTCCCGGTGCGACCGAGTCTGAAAAGCACATATCCGCTCATTTCAATTGATGAGTATATTGCATGGCAACGAGAAGATGGATTGCCCTTCGATCCCTGGCTGCGAGTACATGTAAAATGCGGTGGAAAGATTATAAAGCCCTGCCACAAGGCAATGTATATTTCCGGTAGTATCAAAGAATGGGAAGCGTGGACTGGACTTACTTTTTTGCA
>CAYUTH010000078.1:0-10502 GCA_964447485.1 uncultured Candidatus Cloacimonadota bacterium
GACCGGAAGGTAGCAGCAATAAGCAGTTCGTCTGATGTGCCGTTAGTAATCTTGGCTTGAGCTAACTACATAGTACCTTTCAGAATAGAATTTCAACGTGCGGTGCACACCCATTTTCAATATGATAAAAGAAAAATTTTCAGCAAAACAAAAGCATGCTCGCCTGCCAATAGCTGTGAGAATAATTCTCGGCTTTCTTTTTGGTCTGCTTGTGGGTTTCATCTGGCATAAAGTTGTTGGATGCAGTTCCGGAGCATGTCCGATCGCTTCAAACTATCTCTATTCTCTTGGCTTTGGTGGTATTGCAGGAATTCTCATTTCCTTGTTTTAGCATGAAATACAAGCATCTCTTTGGACCAGTTCCCTCACGTCGCCTCGGACTCTCACTCGGCATAGACCCAATCCCCTACAAAACATGCTCGTTTGATTGTGTGTACTGTGAATGTGGTGCTACAACAACACTCACAGATGCGCGTAAGGAATATATTTCAGTTGCAGAAATTATCTCAGAACTCGACTCATTTCTCTCCACACAACCAACTCTTGATTATATAACTTTTTCCGGTTCAGGTGAACCGACCCTGAATATTGGAATAGGACAAATTATTTCATTTCTCAAAAAGAAATTTCCACAATACAAGATCGCGGTACTCACAAACAGTTCCCTTTTTTCTGATACAGAAGTTCGCAAAGAATTGTTGCTGGCTGATGTCATAATGCCTTCTTTAGATGCAGTCTCAGAGGATATTTTCAAAAAAATAAACAGACCTGCGCCAGGAATTAATATTAAAGATGTCTTGCGGGGATTAATAGATTTCCGCAAAGAATATATGGGAAAAATATGGCTGGAGATATTTATTATACCCGGCATCAATGATACAGATGACGAGGTGAAAAAATTCCATGCGGTGCTTAAAAAGATCAAGCCAGATCTCATACAACTAAACTCACTTGATAGACCCGGCACAGAAAATTGGGTCATTCCGGCTAATAAAGAAACTCTTATAAAAATCAAAAATAAATTCGCGGAATTGCCTGTTGTCACAATAAGCAATTATCAAAAACGGGAGAAGGTCAAATCTTACAATCTTAAGATCGAGGATGTTATTCTTTCGACCATATCCCGGCGTCCATGCACCGCCGATGATCTTTCTGAAATTCTGGATATCCACATTGCCGAACTGAACAAATATCTCGATACATTGCATGAAAAAGGGCGTATTGAGGCAGTGAAGAAACCCCGCGGTATATTCTTCAAATCAAAGGTATAGTTCTACTGTGTCTCCCCTCCTTATTTGGCTTGGATTTTTCTTTTCGCTTTTTATAATGATCCTTGTCGCGAGAAAAAACTTGTGGCTCGGTTTTATTGCAGGGGCGCTGATATTAGGAATTATAAATCTTAAACCGATTGTTATCTTTCAGCAGATTAAAGGTACTGTTCTTGATCCTGCAATACTTTTACTTGGACTTGCAGTCGGCATTATTTCTCTCATAGGTGGTGTTTTAGAAAGATCCGGTTTAATGGAGGGCTTGTTTAAAAACCTTCGTTTGAAGCGCAAATTGTTCTTGATTTTCGGACCTGCATTTCTGGGAATGCTGCCCATGCCCGGGGGCGCTCTTCTTTCCGCGCCACTCTTGCTGAGAGCAGGAGAAGATATTTCAGACAAACAATACACAGCCATCAACGTGTGGTTCCGCCATGCGCTGATACTTATATATCCCCTTGGAGCTTTGCTTGTTACAAGTAAGATGGCGGGTTTATACTTGTATAAAGCATTATTGTTCCTTATTCCCGGATTCCTGCTTATGATTGTACTCGGCTGGATATTCTTACTGAAGGGGATCAAGGGCAATCTTCCTTCACAAAAACACCTAAACTATAAAGCTCTCTTTACTCCTATTGGGATTATTTTTGCAGCTCCGCTGATCCATCTCTTATTGATGACCCTTTTTCCAGACATTCTTACAGAAATTCCTCTAATTATCGGTGTTTCCGTCAGTCTTATTCTTGCGATACTGCTTGGAAAGATGAAACTTCTCGATCTGTTTCCAGTTATAAAAAAGATGAAACCCCTTAAATACTTCTTGATTATCATTGGGATGTTTCTCTTTCTTAACATATTTGAAGCTTCGAATATATCTGCAATAATTGCCCAAATAGCTATTTCAAAGACTTTCACAATAGTGTTCATTGCAGCATTCCTTGGTTTTGTTACCGGAAGAGTTCAAATGCCTTTTGCAATAGTGCTCCCCATTTTTTACTCACGTTTCGGTACTGATGCAATGTCATATCTCCTCTTTGCAATAATGTTCTTCTCTACATACATGGGATATATTGTTTCTCCCATACACCCTTGTGTGTCTGTATCGCTCGAATTTTTCGGTTCAAGTCTTAAGGGTTTTTATAAGAAATTATTTTGGCCTGCATTTATTTCTCTGACAACTGCGTTTATAGTTTCTTTGGTATTTATATAATATGAGTCCTAAACTTATTGCTGTAATCGGCGGAAATTCAATTGATAAACGTTTTTACGATTTCGCATATCAGGTAGGAAAGCTTATTGCTGAGTATGGCTGTATTTTGGTGTGTGGAGGACTCGGCGGAGTTATGGAAGCTGCCGCAAAAGGTGCTTTCGAAAATGGGGGGACAACGATTGGAATCCTGCCAGGTTTTGAGAAAAAGGATGCTAATCCATACATTTCCATACCTATTATCACAGGAATATCAACTGCAAGGAATTCGATCATTGCAAGAACATGTGATCTTGCCATTGCGGTAAATGGCAAATACGGAACGCTTTCTGAAATTGCATACTGCCTCGATTTTGGGAAAACTGTACTCGGATACAAAACTCATAATATTGATGAAGTAATTCAAATTCAGAAACCCGAAGATATTATTAAATACTTGTAGTATCGAATAAATAGAATTTGTAATTAAAAATTAGGGTTTAGAAATTTGCAGTAATTCCTATCCTATGTGAATTTCCCAGATCAGTATGAGTGATAAGCGCATAATTTATCATGAATTGTCTGTAACGAAATCCCAGTCCTGCGGTAAAATGCTGTTCATACAACCCCGAGCGGATCGATAAGATATTCTTATAGGTGAATTCCAACCCGAGATTCTTTGAATACTCATACACATCACTCCAGTCAAACGCAAGGATCATTCTTGAATCTATAAAAGAAAGCGGCTGGTCAAGTGCAAGACCGAGTCTTGGGGTGGTTACGATCTCGTCAACATGCTTTGAACGCGTATCCCAGGTTATCTTTGTGCCACCAATATCCTGAAGGTTAAAAGCAAACTTTATCTTACCGAGCCAGGGAACTTCCGTCAGCAGACCAAGATCAGTGCGCACCATGAAAGAAAAGTCTCCGCCCATACCTGCGCCAATGTTTTCATAAACATCACGCTTAATATATTTAAATACACCACCGATATAATAATCTATTGGGAGATCAAATAATTCCCAGCCAAGATTTATAATTTTGGAGAAATTTTTTGCAAAAGCAAATTCAAATAACTGGTCTGAGCTCGTAAAATATCCGTCGGGAATACCTGTAAGTTGTAGATCCACATTTGATGAACGAATAAATACATTTGAATTCTTGATCCATTTCTCATCATAAAATGGAATATTATCTACAGAAAGCTGGGTAAAGCTTATGCCAATTGTTGTGCTCGCAGGCAATGGAATACAGAAGGAGAAAAAATCATACGCCGCTAAATTATCAAACAGAAAGGCGTGCATAAACTGGACTTCAATATCTGTGATCTGCGCAATCCCCGACGCATTCCAATATATAGCGCTTCCATTATCTGCAACTGCGGAAAAAGCACCGCCCATTCCAAGAGGTCGCACACCGCTTCCGAGCAGAATGAAATCTCCTGCGTATCGTCCGGCATACAGGGACAATGGCATCACAATGAGCAAAATTAAAATTAAGGTTTTCTTCATCATCGCAGGATCGCCATTTTTTTGATCATTTCTATCTTTTTGCTTCCTTTTTCGGCAATTATCTTATAGAAGTACACGCCATTTGCAAGCTTTCTTCCATCTCGGTCAACACACTCCCAGCCCTTGAGTGCATGAGGATATTCGTGGTAGCCAACGGTTGTGCGCATATCTTTTATCACATTCACGAGCCGCCCTGAAACGGTGTATATCTCGATCTTGACTTCATCCGCATCATCGGTGAGGGTGTAGGTAAAGCGGGTTCTTCCTTCATTATTTGGATCAGTTGTTTCGAGAGAAACAGGATTAGGATAATTGCCGATATTAATAATATTGAATTCTTTTTGAACAGTGAAATTCACAACCTTCTCATGAAAATTTCCATTCACATCCGTGGCAGACACAATAAGCGTATAAGAACCGGCATCAACATCGATTTGGTATTTCACGGGGATGGAGTTTATGTTATTCGTTGATAATGTATAATTAGCAACCGCTTCACCATTCAGAAATATTCTGATCTTATCGGTATCTACACCATTTTTGTCTTGAATAATAAATGAGAATTGGGCATTATTATCTACATAGCCGCCGTTTGTGAATTCCTGCCCTTCAACATTCACATCGATAGAGGGCACGGTTGTATCATTGTTGTTGAACAAGCTGTATAATCCTGGTTTTGATATATAAGCATAAGAAACATTCATTTCTCCAAGATTCGTGTCGCCCCCGATCATGAACCAGCTTTTTACACTTTCGCTATACCGGTAGAGTTTGAAATTTCCCAGCTTTGCGAGTTCTTGCACAGTTGTATCTGTTCTTATGTAATTCAACAATAATGAGATATCTTTTTTAAATCTTTTCTCCTGGGTCAGACAGGTAGAATCAAACGGGGCAATTGTGTAACTCATTACCGAACCAGAAAATAATGGAACTGCTTCAACGTCTGGCGGCAGAGTTGTTATGTCCAGAGCTGAAGGCTGGATGTAAAACATTGCATCCTGGTCAACCACGCCTGATGTAAAGGATGCAACAAGGTTGGAGTCGAGACTGGTGTGGACTTGAGGTGCATCATGCAGTACAGCAAAGGCATTGATCTCAAAATTTTTCGTGGAATAATTATTATAATAATTCAGCTCAAGGTAAGCAGTATCCGGATTGGCATGAACGGTTAAACTATACAAAGATGGGGGTAAAGCACAGCTAAAGGTCACTTTTTCCTTGGCGCGCGCCTCTATTGTATCAGTTGTAAGGGAATCAAGAATTGATATGCTGTCCCTGATAATTACTTTAGTGGGAGGTGTTGGCAGCTTTCCAATATTGAAAAGCTCTATCTCAAAAACCGGTCCAGCAGAAGTAAATTTCATAGTATAGGTTTCAATAGAAATGTCTGGACCCGATATTTCAAATGATTCTTCGCTGGAAGTTGTCACGTCCCCATTAGAAGCATGTACTTCGATATGATACTCAATGGTTGTTTCAGCATCAAACACACCAATTGGCTCAGTTGTAATGTATCCCAGCGTATCTCCCGCAGATTTTTCCATTTGAGCGCTAAATTGATTTTGAGGTGAATTATATTTCCACCAGATACAATTAACAGAATCTACTCCTGCTTTATCATATACTTTTGCTGAAATATAAACAGAATCTCCGATTGACGGAATTGCCGGTATTGGCTTCATGTGAAATATTGCAGCTTTTCCAACGCTAAACTCAGTATGTCCTACATAATCTGAATATGAGTCGTAACCATATGTTCTCACTATACGGGAAAACTCGGAAGCTGTTTCCAAAGTATCAATAATATACTCATAGCCTGCCGGAGTGTATGACTTTCTCTCAATATTATCCAATTCAACCTGTATGAGCCCATACGGAAAATGAGAATCTCTTATAAGATCTTCTTCATCTGTGACATAGTATGAAATTCTATTAAGATTCGAACTTTCATTATCAATAAATATTGAAACCGTGTCCCCCTTGACGAACTGATAACTGTCAAGGGTTGTAGTTAGCTCCTGTGTTGGCAGAACAATATCGATAGCCGGATCACCCATATAATTAAATGAGCGAAGAAAAACAAGATGAGCGCTATCCCAAGGATATTTGAGTGCATATTCGGTTTTTGCGATATTGCATATTGTCGCAATATTCCTTTCACCGAACGTGAAAATGCTCTGTAGGAAATATGCCCCGAGATATTCATCCTGATCGAGAAATCCCTTGCCTGCTCCTCCGAAGAAACCAATCGCTCCTTTGCCTGCTTCCAGTACAAACGCTTCACCAAGGCAGCTTGTGCCGGGATATTCAAAGTTTGAAGTGTAGCAGGTCAGGCTACTGATTATCGGATAGTTATCATTAAAAAGCGTGGAAATATCTCCAAGATTCATAAGATTCAGGTCGGACCAGATCTGCCCGCCGCCATGCCCCATGAACTGGATGAACGCTGTCCCGTCATCAATATAATCCTTGATGTTCGTCGTGCTGCCCCAATAGGGATCATCATGGTTTGCCTGTGCATAAATGCGTGACACTCTATAGTTTTTAGGAACATATTTCTCGTTTAAGCGCTGACTCTGATCTTCAAAAACACCGGAACCGCCAGCAATAAGCATGAGATGATTCCGCCAATTATCATTGAAGTTCGGTTGTGTATTATACTGGATAGTTTTTGCAAAAGCCGGCAGTATCTGACCTGTTTCCCAGATGGGAATCCTGCCTATTGCAAGGTCCGGGATCTCGTCATCACCGATTATGGACACAAACCAGTTATCATCAACTGTAGCGCCGACATGGTATGACCAGCTCATATGTGAGGGAACTACGCTGTATTTCTTACTAGGCGAGATCGGTCTCTCGTCATAACAGGCATCCCCGAGTAGAAGCACATACTGTGGTGCGGGTTCCTGCCAGTTATTATACGCGTAGGAAATAAAATCTTTTATTGCATGATCAGAGCGGAGTCCATAATTAAACTCATCGTAAATAGCTTCTGTGGATATGGTTTTTACCACAAGTCCTTTTTCGTCATACCAGTGTGCTGCAAAATCATAAAAAATATCCTCTTTAAGAAATTCTCCCTTGGATATAACAAGATAATCCGCCCTCTCGCCTGGATTTCTTATATTGCTTGGATAATCCGGTAAAACTTCTTTGGGTACAAGCTTCCGAGAATCGCTTACCGCAATATATTTGGTATTGTCATCCAGAACCTGGTTCTGAAATGTTAGTATATATGGCGCTCCACCTTCAGGCAGTCCTGACTCAATACTTAGATTCTCAAACTTGCTCACTCCCAATTTATATACATCAATATCTGGAACAGTAAATTCGTTTATCTCGAATTGCATCAGGCCTGGTGAGAATGATGTGGGCTTATTGAATTCCAGCATATCATTATGAGCAATGCATTCACGCCAATAATTTATATTAATGTAATCTAAAAGTATCCTATCATAAGAAGCGTCTGTATCTCCCGGAAGAGAAATATAAATTTGGTTACTGCCATTATTCAACTTGTCATTGCTCATCGTTCCTGTCATGACTTTCTCGTTCTGTCCGTACCAAAACTCCGAGCCGACCTGTGAAGAATTTATATAGGACAACGAGTGGTGCTCACCAGTATTATTCTCGCTGGCATAGGTTTCACCAAAGAAACAGATCTCGACTTCCGCGCTTCTGGCATTGCTCTGAAGGGGATTGTAAAGTTGAATTGAAAAATTTGTCATATTTGGTGCGCTAATCTGCTGCCAGAACCAGAGGTCCTCGCGCACCTGGGTCACCTGGCTTAATTTTGAATATATACTCTGATTTTCAAAATGAATGTTTGTATCAAAATTATACACTTTGCGATAGCTGTATGGATTTGTTTCGTACAAACCGCCATCCTCGACTGCAAGACGTGTGCCGAGTGCTCCCTCTTCATAACTCAGGAAATACACATTTTCCCAGGAAAATGGATTATAAAAGCAGTCTTCTCCATGAGAGATATCTGCATAAAACTCAAAATAATCATCCTCATCAAACGACTCATCGTCCTGCCCATAAAAATAGATCGGAATGCGTTCGCCCATATTATAGAGCTGGAGATATTTCGGATTGATCTCATCGATCTTCAGAAGCACATCATATTCTGTTTCAAGTGAATCTATCCAGGTTTGCAAAGTGTCTTTAAGATAATTATATGTTATCTTGTATATTCCCTTTTCATTTATAATAAATTTGAATTTCGATATTTCTGTCTCGCTTTGTCTTTTGTATGACACTGCTTCGGGCTCTTTTTCTTTGCGCCAGTTCTTTGAGAACTCGTTATTTATGATCATCTTGTCTGCAAATCCGTCTATATAACTGGCATTCCGGCTGTAATTCTTTGTCTTATCACCTGTGATATGGATCTGCATTACCAGGTCGGTATAGAGCTTGGCAGTTTTTTCTGAGTGGTTATATTGAATAGGGAAGATTCGGAACGATCCGAGATATCTATTTCCCATATACCCAATTGCCTGAGTTTCTACAATTTGTTCAGGATAATATGTTTTTGCAGGAAACTCAATGATCTGCCGCGATAGGTCTGGAACAAGTATGCCTTCATCCTTGTAGGGATGGTTGATCGGTATAGAAACTCCTTGCAGAAGAATAAATTGCCGGGAAATTATACTTGCGCTGACTTTTCCTTCTGGTGGAATTCCAATATTTTCTGAGAGAAAAGGAAGTTTCGGCAAGCCCTCTGTGTTTACGAAATATGTTTCCAGACCGGGCAAAGAAAGGTCATTTGTGGATTTATCCGATGTTTGAGGAATATTGTATTCGTCGATCTTGAGATGAACCTGGATATAATCTTCGGTCACCTTCTCTATCTCAAAGCTGTTTGTTCCCCATAAAGTGGATGCCAAAAAACAGAATAGAATTGCCGTTAAAAATTTCTTCATCAATGAACTACTTTTTTCATAATTTGAGTATTCCCTTTTGGGCGATGTCGGTTCTGTAATAGCTGTCTGCAAAGGAGATTTTTTTAACTTCTTTATACACCTTTTCCTGTGCATCCAGGAGGTCATTTCCCAGTGCTGTCAGGGACAATACTCTCCCCCCATCGGTAAGCAAAGTATCTTTCTCTTTTTTTACTCCGGAAAAAAATATGCGTGTGCCGTCAGAAACTTCATCGAGTCCTGTGATCGGATATCCTTTTTCATAAGCGCCCGGGTACCCGCCTGAAGCGATTACCACGTTTACCGCACTTTTATTTTTCCATTTCAATTCAACCTCGTCGATGCGTTCATTTAGGATAGCTTCACACACATTAATGAGATCATTGTCAAGAAGCGGAAGAATTACTTGTGTTTCGGGATCGCCTAACCGGCAGTTAAATTCAAGAACTTTAGGGCCGTTTTCTGTGAGCATGACACCTGCGTAAAGTATTCCCCTGAATGTTCTTCCTTCTTTTCGCATACCCTTCAAGGTAGGAGTAATTATCATATCATCGATCTGTTTCTTCAGATTATGCGTGAAACGTGCAGGTGCATATGCTCCCATACCTCCCGTATTGGGACCCGCGTCACCTTCCAGGAGTTGTTTATGGTCCTGAGAAAGTATTGTCGAGACAAAATGCTTACCGTCCGTAAATGCGAAGAGAGAGGCTTCCTCACCCCGAAGGCATTCTTCGATAATGACTTGTGCTCCTGCGTCACCGAACATATTCTGATGCATGATGTGGTTGAGTATCGTTTCTGCATCTGTATAATTATTGCAGATGAACACACCCTTACCCGCAGCCAGTCCGTCAGCTTTTAGGACAAGAGGAAATTCTTTTTCCTGAATATGTGTCAATGCAAATACAATATCATCAAAAACTTGGAAATCTGCAGTTGGGATTCGATATTTTTTCATGAAGGCTTTAGCAAACACTTTACTGCCTTCGATCTCAGCAGCCAGTTTTGAAGGTCCTATCACTGCAATATCCTCTTTCGTGAATTCGTCAACAATGCCTTCTGCAAGGGGCTGTTCGGGACCAATAATTGTGAGTTGTATTCCTTCTGATTTCACAAATCGGATAAGTTCTCCCGTATCCTGCAATTGGATACATTGTGCAATGTCTTCCATGCCTGGATTTCCGGGCGCAACAAAGATCGTGTCCACCTTTTTGCTCTGTGCACATTTCCATGCGATGGCATGTTCTCTACCACCACTCCCAATAATTAAAACCTTCATATATTTATATTTTTATCTGCACCCCAAAACTATAAGTTTTCTTTGTTTCAAGCTCTCCGCCATTATTAATATAGTAAACCTTATAATCCCAAACAAGGAGAGTTACAGGTGTAATCTCATAGCCGATCTGAGCTTCTATAACCGCATTCGGGCTTTTCCATGTCGTGAATTTTTCTACCTGTGTTTGAGAATATCGGGCATAGGCATAATCCAAACCGGGAATAAATGTTTTCTTCAGCCGGGCTTCGCCAAGGATAGATTTGCCCATATTATAATCTTTTCCATGAATATCTTCGTAAGCAACGGTTAAATCAATAATGTTGAAAATATGAGAAA
>CAYUTH010000079.1:0-10325 GCA_964447485.1 uncultured Candidatus Cloacimonadota bacterium
GACAAGAATCTCTCAGAAATATTTTTCGAACAACTCGGATTTCCCGAGCCCGATGTTTATCTTGGAGTGGGATCGTGAACTCACGGCGTACAAACAGCAAAAATAATGATCGCATTCGAACAATTCCTCTTGCAGGAGAAACCGGATCTCGTACTCGTTGCAGGCGATGTGAATTCCACAGTTGCCTGTGCGATCGATGCGGTAAAACTGCATATTCCTGTTGCTCATCTCGAAGCCGGATTGCGCTCTTATGACAGAAGGATGCCGGAAGAGATCAACAGGATAGAGACTGATTGCATCTCGAGTATGTTGCTCACACCCTCAAAAGATGCGGATGAAAATCTTATTCGTGAAGGAATTTCAAAAGAGAAGATTTTCTTAGTCGGCAATGCGATGATAGATTCTCTCATTAAATATGAGAAACAGGCAGAACATTCGAAAACTATGGATGAACTCGGTCTGGAAAAACAATCATATGCGCTGATCACTTTGCATCGTCCGAGCAATGTTGATGATAGGGATAACCTCGAAATAATTCTCGATGCTTTTTCTGAAATATCAAAGAAAATTCCACTTGTGTTTCCTATGCATCCACGTACAAGAAAACAGCTTTCGGTGTTTGGCTTAGAAGAAAAAGTTGATGCGATAACAAACCTAAAACTCATCGATCCAATTGGTTATCTTGATTTTCTCAAACTTGAGAAGTATGCACAGTTCGTGCTTACAGACTCGGGTGGCATTCAGGAAGAGACGACTGTTTTTGGCGTCCCATGTTTGACTTTACGGGAAAACACCGAGCGTCCCATCACTATTGAACTTGGGACAAACCAACTGGTTGAGTTGAATAAAGATGTTATTATTCAAAAAGTGACTGCTATCCTGAATGGCACTTATAAAAAAGGAAGCATCCCGCCATTGTGGGACGGACATACTGCGCAACGAATAGTGCAGGTAATGGATACATTTAACTATTCATTTTCATAAAAAAAAGGTGGAAGCCATGAAAGTTTTAGTTACAGGAGGAGCCGGTTATATTGGAAGCCATACCTGCGTAGAACTTCTCGAAGCAGGGCATGAGATCGTTGTTATAGACAATCTTTCCAACAGCAAACTTGAAGCGCTGGAACGGGTCAAAGAAATTACTGGAAAAGATTTGATATTTTATAAAATTGATATCCTTGATAGAGAAGGATTGAGAGAAGTTTTTTCTCAGCACTCATTTGATGTAGTCATTCACTTTGCCGGACTTAAAGCAGTTGGCGAGTCTGTAGAAAAACCACTCCTATACTATCACAATAATGTGAGCGGTTCCATTTCTTTGTTTGAAGTTATGCAGGAATATAATGTGAAAAATATTGTATTCAGCTCGTCTGCAACTGTGTATGGTGATCCACACACTGTGCCAATTAAAGAGGATTTTCCACTTTTCCCGGCAAATCCATATGGACAGACTAAATTAGAAATCGAGCAAATTCTTAAAGATCTATATGCGTCTGACAATTCATGGAATATAGTACTGCTTCGCTATTTTAATCCTGTCGGAGCTCACTCCAGCGGGAAAATTGGCGAAGATCCCAATGGCATTCCAAATAATTTATTTCCCTTTATTTCACAAGTCGCGATTGGAAAGTTAGAAAAACTCTCAGTTTTTGGTGATGACTATCCGACTGATGATGGCACAGGAGTCAGAGATTATATACATGTAGTTGATTTAGCAAAAGGGCATTTGAAAGCCCTCAAAAAAATCACTCAAAAGGCTGGACTTACTATTTATAATTTGGGAACTGGAAAAGGGTATAGTGTGCTGGAAATCGTGCGTGCATTTGAAAATGCTTCTGATAAAAAGGTTCCTTATAAAGTTGTTGAACGCCGCTCGGGAGATATTGCAGTCTGTTTTGCTGATCCTGCTCTCGCCGAAAAAGAGCTTGGATGGAGTGCCGAAAAGGGGATTCTTGAAATGTGTGCGGACGCCTGGAAATGGCAGTCAAATAATCCAAACGGATACTAAATTTATTACTTAGGAGATAGAGTATGAAAATTTCTGTTGTTGGTTCTGGATATGTAGGACTCGTAACTGGGGCGTGCCTTTCTGATGTAGGGCATATTGTAACATGTGTTGATAATAATAAAGATAAAATCGATATGCTCAATCGTGGAGAGATGCCCATTTTTGAAAAGGGCTTGAAAGAGCTTGTTCAAAATAATGTAGAAGATAACCGATTATTCTTCACAACTGATATAAAAAAAGCAACAGAAGATGCTCAGGTCATTTTTATCGCTGTGGGCACACCTCCGGATGAAGATGGTTCTGCAGACCTTCAATATGTTCTCGCAGTTGCAAAAGATATCGGAAATTATATGAATGGCTACAAAGTTGTGGTTAATAAATCAACTGTGCCTGTCGGAACTGCTGATTATGTAAAATCAACTATCTCTGACGTACTAAAAAATCGAAAAGCAGACTATGGATTTGATGTAGTTTCTAATCCTGAATTTCTCAAGGAAGGTGTTGCAATCGATGATTTCATGAAACCGGATAGAGTCGTTATCGGAGCTGAAAGTGAGAGAGCAAAAAACCTCATGCACGAAGTATATTCAGCGTTTACTTTGCAGCATGATAGAATTATTTTTATGGGAATTCGTTCAGCAGAAATGACAAAATACGCTGCAAATGCTATGCTGGCAACCAAGATTTCTTTTATGAATGAGATTTCAAGATTATGTGAAGAAGTCGATGCAGATGTGGAAGATGTGCGGACTGGAATTGGTTCAGACCACAGAATCGGTTACAGCTTCATATATCCGGGAATTGGCTATGGGGGATCATGTTTTCCAAAAGATGTGAAAGCTCTGATCCAAATTGCGCATAAACATAATTCAACTGCGAAAATTCTCGAAGCTGTGGAAGAAGTGAACGATGGGCAGAAATTAGTAATGGTAGAAAAAATAGTGAAACATTTCGGAGAAGATCTTGCGGGTAAGGTTTTTGCTTTGTGGGGTCTTTCATTCAAACCTATGACAGATGATATGCGCGAAGCACCATCTCGAGTTATCATTCGCGAGCTTATGAAAAGGGGAGCAAAGATACAGGCATACGATCCTGAAGCAATGAAAGAAGCAAAACGGATATTCGGTGAAAATCCACATATAAAATATTTCGATGATCAATATTCTGCATTACAAGATGCAAATGCCTTGGTTCTTGTAACAGAATGGAGGCAGTTCCGCATGCCGGATTTTGAGAAAGTGCATTCTTTACTGAAAGAAGAAATTATCTTTGATGGGAGAAACCAGTACGAACCGGATCAAATGAAAGAATCAGGATTCGTCTATTACTGTATTGGACGTCCGGATAAATAAGGAGCACGATATGGCAGTATTTTTCTATGATCAGGATAACATCAATACAGATTTGATGTTCCCGGGAAAATATACCTACGAATCTTCAGATGTGGAGTTCATAAAAGAGCATTTATTCGAAGATCTTGATGTCGAATTTTCGAAAAATGTGAAACCGGGAGATATTATATTTGTAGGAAAGAATTTTGGTTGCGGATCATCGAGGGAGCAACCATCTGTAGGTTTAAAAGCTTTTGGAATTAAAGCAATTGTCGCCAAATCATTTTCAAGAATATTTTACCGCAGTGCGACAAATCAGGGACTGCTCTTGATCGAGAGTCCTGAAGCGGTTGAATATTATTCTGATGGAGACATGGTTGAGGTTGATGAAAAGAAGGGGTTGATAAAAGTGGGCGACAAAGATTTTTGCTTTCCTCCTCTTCCAAAACAAATGCAGGACATTATTAATGAAGGCGGACTTTTATTACATATAAAAAATAAAATAGTTGACGAACAATAAAAAATATAGTCAACATCGCAACTAAATAAATATCAGGGGGCTTCATGGAAATTAAACAACTTATCAAAGAGATTAAGGAAAATCTCGAAAAATCCGCAAACACAAAATCAATATTCGGCGACGTCATGAAACTCGAGGGCATATCCATAATACCTGTCGGCTCTTTTACAATGAAAGGCGGCGGTGGTGGCGGTATCGGTAGTATGGGACCAAAAACTGAAACTGAATCCGAAGAAGAAGCAAAAGGCGATGAGTCAGAATCCAAAACAGGTAAAGGCGGTGGTCTCGGCATGACTGTCGATGTCAATCCAGTAGGTTATATCAAAATCAAAGACGGTAACGCAGAATACGTTGAAATTATCGACAAAACTCGTGTGATACTCAACACTCTAAAAGTTCTCATTTTCATGGTTGTTGTCTCAGGCATCAAGAGTCTATTCAAACGAAAAAAGAAATAATTGGAGCACTAATGAACAAAACTTCTGCATGGATACTCAGCTTTGGACTGATCGTGGCAGCACTTGTTTTCGGAATTTTCTTTTATGGTTCGCGGCAGACCGATCAAACAGTCAGAGTAGTTGGATATTCCACCTATGATTTTGAAGCAAACATTGTGAAGTGGAGTTTTACTTTCTCGGAAACTGTTCCAACCGGAAACCTCACCACAGGATATCAAACAATGAATGACAGACTCCAGACGCTCAAACGGATATGGAATGAGCTTGCGATATCCTACGAAGATTTCAATATACAGCCCATTACTGTGAGAAAGATGTATGGACAATATGGAAAAATTGAAGGCGACATACTTGAACAGAATATTTTTATCATCTCAAAGGACCTTGATGCAATTGAGAATCTCGCAATAAATCCCGTAGATTTCACAAAAGAAGGTCTGGCGTTTGAGTACTCCAACATGCAGTATTTCTCGACCGATCTGCCTGATATAAAAATGAAATTACTTGGTGATGCAACAGAAAATGCTATCGAAAGAGCAAACGAGATTGCTAAATCAACTGGAAGTAAAGTTAAAGAAATAACCTCAGCACGCACAGGTGTTTTTCAAATAACAGAACCTTACTCAACGGAGTTTTCTGATTATGGAATGTACCAGACTTCAACGAGAAAAAAATCCATCCGGGTCACGGTCACCTGTACGTTTACTATTAAATAGTCCGATGGAGGACAAATGAGCTTACGCGAAGATGTTTTTGCCTGGTTCAAAGCACATCCAGAAGAATTGAAGAAAGAAGGATACGGCTCAAATGCTGCATTAAGGGATGCCTTTCCTAATGAAGACAGAAAAACTCTTTCCAAGTATAAGATACAGTATACAAAAGACATGAAAGAAGAAAATCTGTCTGAGAAACCTGTGGAAAAAGTGAAAAAGGAGATCAAAGAGGAAATCTCCCAAGAAGATCTTAAAATAGGTGACCGCGAATTTGATGAAATAATCAATAAAATGAAGGAATGCCCGGCAGCTGGGTTTATAAAAAAGAATCATTTCTTCATTTTAGCCGGTCTCGTTTTTATTATTATCTTCTTTATTTTCAATCCATTTAAAAAGGATTAATAATCATTTCCAATTATTCTTGAGTATTGATAGTTTTCAACTTATCTGGTCTTAATGTTGTCATGAAAACGCAATGATAACTGGTCTTATCTGAGCACTATCAACTATCTTATTTGACAATAATTCCATCTAAATAAAATGTAGTTAAGTGTTAATATTCTCTAATATTAAAAATAATACATGAAAAGATTATATTTTAGTCTTCTTTGTTTGGGCATCATAATTATCAGTTTTGGACAACTCAAAGCTGATAATCTGAAAGTACATTTCATTGATGTGCGCCAAGGTGATGCAATACTTATACAGTATGGGGGAGAGAACTATATCATTGATTCTGGGAAAAATCTCAGCTCGAATAAACTCATCCATTACGTTGACTCCGTTGGAGTTACGACGCTGAAAGCTTGCCTGATCACACATCCGGATTTTGATCACTATGGCGAGTTCGAAGACTTTGTTGAGAGTGGTTTATTCACTATTGAGAAATTCATTATTAATAAAACTTCCTCAACAAATTCATCATACATCAGACTTCTGAATCTTTTACTGACAGAAAACATTCCAGTTGACTCAGTTGACTTTGAAGACGATCTGAATTGGAGCATGACTACCGATATTCTCTCACCAAATTATGATAACGGTTTTTCCAATGATAATGATAATTCGATCGTGATAAAGATGAGTTTGGGTGAGGTGGATTTCCTGTTCACGGGTGATAGTGTCGAAGATAATAACCAGTACCTTCTCGATACCTATGATATAGATGTTGAAGTATTAAAAGTCTCACATCACGGTGGCGTTGGCGGTACAAGTGCAGCATTTCTCGCAGAAGTCACTCCTGCAGTATCCGTGATAAGTTCTGGTAATAACTCTTATGGGCATCCTTCACAAACCGTGATCGGTTTGCTGCAAGATGAAGGTTCGCTTATTTACTCGACCGCGGATGATTGGAATACGTGGTGGATCAACGGTGGCAATGGCTCTGATGATGTGAGTCTGGATGATGATGTGATCGTCGAAACCGATGGTGAAAATATCTGGGTGAATGATGAACTTATGTGGTCGATCTTCGCTATTGATGAACAATATTCAGATATTACTTTTTTAAATACTTTTCCAAATCCTTTTAAAAATTCTGTTACAATCCAATATAATGTAAAGAAGAACAGCTATGTAAAAATCGATGTGTACGATCTGCGGGGAAGATTGGTTAAAGAACTTCTTGATGAGCACAAAAGCAGCGGTAGTTATGAAGTAGAATGGAATGCTGGGGGTATGAGTTCGGGGATATATTTTTGTAAATTTACACAAGGAAGCAAAGAGGAAGTAAGGAAACTCATACTTCTCAATTAAACACAAAACACTGCCCAGCGCAAAAACGGGTTGGAATGAATAGTACTCGCTTGTTCCCATTTAGTTTATCATTGCACATGGATGGCTGTATTGGAACATTATAGGTATTGTGCTCTCAGTAATTCCTCTTGCAATACCCGTGAAGGCATTTTTATCGAAGAAAGCGTAGTACCGGTTTTCGTTTCAAACTAAATCAGAAAATATTTATTTTAGAAGATCACGTAGGAGAGGTGTATAAAAAAATACAGGAATGAAGTAAAAATTAGAAAAACAAGGGAGAAAGAGTGCGCACTCTTTCTCCCGAGAAATTCCGTTATGAACGGAAATTGAGCGATGGCTCTGATTGAGTTTGGGAGCCCAATCAATAACCATCTAAGGAGGGAATTATGAGAACTTTGATAAATAGTTATTATGAAAAATGATGTCAAGAAAATATGAAAATGTTAGTGAATGAAGGCGAGAATATCCACTCGCGCCTTCGAATATTCGAGATTTATTTTTACCGTCATTTCCAAAGTCCTCTTTTACCGAGTTAAAGTGTTCCCGAACATTCGGGATCGAAACGAAGGCTGTTTTTTTAGAAGTTACATCGAAGCCCATAAAATATTGACATAAATTCCCACATATAAAATACAAATCTAAAGGATATAAAAATGAACTGGAAGAAAAAGGTAACAGGTGAACTGGCAATCGAAAATTTGTATTTTGTTAAGGAATTATACAATAAAGTAAATAATTAGCAATGATAAAAAAAATTCTTAGAAAGAGGAAATGATGAAGAATAAAGACTTTGTTCAAAATTTACTGATGTTTTCTCTTATTTTTTTAGTTTTATTACTTACAACAAGTTTAATTTTGGATTTTAATCAAAAATTTAATTTATTGAATAATATAATTTTATTAATTACTGCCATTATAATACTATTTTATACTTTTGAAACATCGAAACTTCGTAAGATAGAACAAGAAAGGTTAATAAAAGAAAGAAAACCAAAAATAAAAATAGATTTAACTAAAATTGGTTTATTAAAGATTAATCTTAATATCTTAAATGAGAATAATGAAATTTTAAATATATTTATTAAATGCGATTATAATATAACAATAAATAATAAAAGCCTTAATGATAAAATTAGAAAAAAATTGTTTAAAACTATAATTCCATATTCTAATCTTAGGTCTGATAAAGTTAAAATTTTACAACGTAATGATGAAGTAGATATTGAAATTGATATTATTAAATTATTTAAAAAAGAATCTATGAATGTATTCAATAAAATTATTGAAAATGACTTTGCATGGACTGGGGGTACAGTAATTACTAATGATTATTATGAGCATTTAAAACAATATTTTAAACTTCATTGTGAAATAAATGACGCTATAAGTAGTTTAAAATATTATTTTAAAATATCAATTGTATGTTTTACAAGTTCTTCAAATATTACTCCATATTTATCACAGAATTATTGCTATAACTTATTGAATAATGAATTTAATAGAATTTTAGATAAAGGGGAACCAATTGTAGATACATTACCAATACAAGATTGGGCAAAAAAATTATTAGATAATTATAATATTAAATATAAATGAAGGCGAGAATACGTATTCTCGTCTTTTTCTTTAATATCATTTTCTTTCTCTGCGTTCTTTGCGTCCTCTGCGTGCCATGTCTTAGTGAAACAGAGACAGGTGGTGAATTGTTATTTATACACCTTCACAAACTCAACAAGCAAATCGATCAACGCATCGAAATCATCCAGACTCATCATACTATTGTGAGTATGCGCATAACGAACCGGCACACCGCACACGATCGAGGGAATGCCGTGGGCTGAAGTTTGAATATGTCTGCCGTCAGTGCCGCCGCCACGTCGAAGTGTGACCTGCAGGGGAATTTTGTGTTGTTTTGCCAGTTGAATAAATATATCTTTCAATATCGGATCACCGATCATGGACGGATCATATACACGCATGTGAGCACCTTTACCCACGCAGGTTTGCGCACGGAATGGAATGCCGGGAATATCATCTGCCGGCGCACCTTCCAGCACCACGCAAATATCTGCATCCATGGTTCGGGCAAGAGTTCTGGAACCTGGACCGCCCACCTCTTCCTGCACACTGCCGCATAAGTAGAGTGTATTCGGATGGGAAATATCTTTCACTGCCTTACCCAGCTCTATCAGTGCAGCGATTCCAGCCCTGTCATCAAATGCCTTTGAAACGATCCTTCGGTTACGTTCTTCATAATGGAAATAGGGAATTGGAATGATCGGATCGCCGATATTTATCCCAAAATTCTCAAATGCATCCTCCCATGATTTTGCACCGATATCAAGGAACATGTCTGATATTTCCGGAGGTGTATCTTTACCTCCTCGTGTAAAATGAACAGGTATAGAACCGAATATTCCAGCATGCCTTTCCCCGCTCTGAGTAATGATCTCAACCGGACTGGATAGGAGTGTATATTTGTTCCACCCACCTATTGTATGGAATTGTATTAAGCCGGAATCCATCACATCCGCAACCATAAAACCGATCTCATCCTGATGTGCAATAAAAAGGATTTTCGGCGAGTCTGCATTTCCCTTCATGGTAAAGGTGATCTGTCCGAGTCGGTCGATCTCATACGGAGCACTATCACCAAGCTGTTCGATCATAAAATCTTTAATGACATGTTCAAATCCGGAGATGCCCGGTAGAAGTGTGAGTTCTTTTAAAAGTGCAAGTCTATCCATCATAACCTCTTATGTTGTTTTCAATTTTCTTTATTTGCGGTGTGTAATTTTTTCTGGCAAATTTCTTGTTCAACCTAATGCCTTAATAAGATAAAAATCTCAATACTCGTCGAGATGATAGAATTCTGCATTCTCCAGCCAGGTGTTGGGTCTGTTCACCATCTCGATAATATTCTCAAGCACTTCTGCCTGTTTTTTTTCTTCTGCGATGATACTCTTGATGATCTTTTTCTGAGATACATCCTTCAGTCCGTACTTCGCATCTGTATATAATCTGATCTTATGTTTTACAAGTTCACGGGCTTTTGTATAAAGTTTGACCTCATCCATATCACAGGTGAAGGAATTCTTCTTTTCTTTAATTTCGTTAAAAACCTCAATTGCTTTTTTAATTGCTAATGTATTCGTCAAATGTGGAACCTTCTCCTCCTTCTTCATCTTTTCAAAAGCAACCTTATGCTTCCTGTGGTCATCTGCCAGCATCGTTAATATATTTTTGATCCCCTTGTTCGTCGTACAGTGATCTGCCAGATCCCGGTAGTGATCTTCGACCATCTGCTCTGTATCGATAGCAATCTGAAAAAAATCCATACGTCCTCCGTGTGACTGTTTTTCTCTTGGCTAAAGTAATGTTTCTGCGCAATATATGACAAGAAATTTCTAAGAATTATTGTAAAGTAACGCAAGATTCCGATCTTGTGCATGTGTTCAATAACGAAATGCATAAAATTTAACCACGAATTAACGCGAAATAGCACGAAACAAAAAGAATGATTATCCTAAAGATATCTTG
>CAYUTH010000080.1:0-10324 GCA_964447485.1 uncultured Candidatus Cloacimonadota bacterium
TTCGGTGCAGGATGAACCTGCACCTACCCCTTTCTTATTGGGGTAGAGACGGGTTTATCCCGTCGGCAAATTTGGCTGGACCTCATCCCGACGTGGTTGATTAGAATTCAGCATGGCGGTATTATAAACAAATTGACAAAGATAAAAGGAAATGAAATAAACGATTTCGAATTGAATTGAGGACTGTTTTTATAATGAAGTTGGTTGGAAATAGACGTGGGTGTAATAGTAAGTGTTGATTTTTTTAATTAGGAATTACTGGCATTAAGTACTCATTGTTTATGAAAAATATGAGCATTTTTGATGTATAAAATCAATAATAAAAAATCAGGAGGTAAGTGATATGAAATTACAAAATCCAATAGTTGTCTTATTCGCTATATTGTTAATGTTAATTCCCTTAAACCTAAATGCAGCAGGGAAGGATAACGAAACAAGTGACTTAGAAAATCCTTTTACACATTATAAAAACAGCATCCAATTTTATATAGTGAATGGAGTATCGATCTCCTATAAAAAGGTCATATCTGAAAAGAAAGCACTACGTTTTCATCTTGATTTATCCGGCACATTTTCGGATAATAATATTGAAAATGATTATTATCATGAATCTGAAATTGATACTACAAACAATGAAAGAGATAATTATTTAAAAAAAAATAACCAAAATATTGAATTGTCTTTTGAATTATTAAACATTCTTTTCCAAAAGAAATTTATTCATTTTTATTATGGTGGAGGACCCTACATTGGCTATTTAAGATCAAAATCTATAAACCATTACGACTATGAAGAATATCTTAATGAGAGTGGTTATATAGATAGTGATTATACGACCACAAATTTTAGTTTAGGCATACTTGGCATTATTGGTTTAGAATGTCCTGTTGCAAATCGCGTGAGTATTTTTGCCGAACATCAATTATTAGTTTATCATACATGGAGAAAATGTAATGATAGGTATAAAAGAGTATATGATGAAAACGATTATTATATAAATAATCAAAACAGTAATACGAGATCATGGAATCTGAATTTAAATAATGTCACAATCGGTGTGTCTGTGTATTTTTGATTGCGCAAAATGTATCGTATCACTTGGTGAAAAATTTGTGTGATACATAATATGAGTCAGTAATAGTACATAACATAAAGAGAATAATGAAAACTAAACATTTGTACGTTGCAGTAATTTTAATTGTTTTTTGCCTATTTTCTTCTCTTGCCTATGTTAGTGCGCAGGATGAGCTGCAATCAGTAGTAAAGGGCAATAACAGCTTCTGCTTTGATCTGTATCGTCAGTTAATGAGTGGGCAGGGCAATCTATTCTTTTCACCCTACAGTATTTCAACTGCACTTGCAATGACCTATGCTGGTGCAAAGGGAGAAACCGAAAAACAAATTGCAGAAGTGCTGCGTTTCACTGTACCACAGGATAGCTTACCCATATATTATTCAACACTACAGTCTGACCTCAATAGTATCGAAGATAAGGGTGATGTTCAACTGAATATTGCTAATTCGTTATGGCTTCAGATAGGAGATTCTTTTCTTGATTCCTTTCTCGATCTGAATAAAAAGTATTACGATGCCAATATGTATCTTGTGAATTTTGCTCAATCCACAAAAGTAAGGAATCAGATCAATGATTGGGTAGAAGAAAAGACGCATGACAAGATCCAGGATTTGATCAAACCACCCCTTCCCCTTCCGGGAACTTCCCTTATATTGTGCAATGCAATCTATTTCAAAGGCAATTGGTTGAGCAAATTTGATGAAGTAGAAACAAGAGACCATGATTTTCACCTTTGCAAGGATAGCACGATAAAAGTTCCAATGATGTTTCAGAAATCGGATTACAGATATATGGATTTTGGCGTATTTGAAGGACTTGAATTACCATACGAAGGTGAAGATCTCTCGATGGTAATATTCTTACCAAAAGAAATTGAAGGATTGTCCACATTGGAAGAACACCTATCTGTTGATTCAGTTTCGCTGTGGATAGATCAGCTTATGAATACCTACGATCGGGAAGTTATTGTTACCATTCCAAAATTTAAAACCACAAGTGAATTTGAACTTGCACCGACCTTATCCGGTATGGGAATGTCTGATGCATTTTCCCCTTCGGCAGATTTTTCAGGAATTAATGGTGCAAGAGATCTCTTTATAAGCAATGTCATACACAAGGCATTTGTGGACGTGAATGAAGAAGGAACTGAAGCAGCTGCGGCAACAGCAATTGTAATGTTGAAAAGGGGGGCAAGGCAGCCGCTCGAGTTCAAAGCAAATCACCCGTTTATGTTTTTGATCAGGGAAAACCAGACGGGGAGCATTCTTTTTATCGGCAGAATTGTCGATCCGACAGGATAAACTTGACATGGAAACCATCTTACAAACATTAGACACCAATTATATAAAAGTGTCTTAAGTTGGAGGATGAAGTGAATGCTGATAATAAGAATATCGTTCGCGGGATTAGACAGCAATTTGCATCTGCGATTTTTTTTAATCGTGAAGAATTATATGATTATCTTGAACAGAACTTTTTCCCCGGATTGAAAGAAACAACCTTTCGCTGGCGTGTTTATGAATTAAAAAAATGGAATATTATAGTACCTGTGAAGCGCGGACTATATAAGTTATCAGATAATAAAATTGTTTATTGTCCCAGTCTGAACTCAGGCATAATTAAAATAAGTCGTTTGTTGCTAAGAAAATATACCGATATTAGATACTGTATCTGGGAATCAAATTGGTTGAACGAGTTCTCAAGACATCAAGCAGCAAATAAAATCATGTTTATAGAAGTTGAGAAGGATTTGGTAAAATCTATATTTACCCTTTTGCTCGACAACTCATATAAAAATGTATTTATAGAGCCGGATAGATTTGTGACCCAAACTTATGTGTTAGAAAATCCGACCTCGATTATTGTAAAACAATTAATTTCAAAATCACCGGTTCAACAGAACGAAAATGTGAATGTGCCCAAACTGGAGAAAATATTAGTCGATCTCTTTTCCGATGAAAAATATCTGACTGCATATAAAGGAAATGAAGAGATCGTCATTTTTGAAAATGCCCTTGATCTGTATCAAATTAATTTATCCAATCTCATTAATTACAGCCGAAGAAGAAAAAGAGATAAGCAAATAATGAGATTTTTGTTAGAAAAGCTCAATATTCCTAAGGAATTAATGAAATGATAATAGTGAATTCCTTAAGCAGGGAATGGATCGACCATTTAAGAAACAAAAAGAAGAAGATCGACCCCACTCTTTGTGAAAAAATGATCAGGGCATTAGTTATCCTTGAGCAATTAGTTATAAATGACTTGGATTTTGTTCTCAGAGGAGGAACTTCACTCATTTTATTGATAGAAAAACCCCAAAGATTTTCAATCGATTTAGATATCAACTTGACTGCGCCGAAAGATCGCTTGATCGGGATTTTAGACAAAATTCAATCAACTGGTTTATTTAAATATTACAAAGAAAAAAAGAGAAACGCTAAAGGAATTCCAAAAGCACATTTTTATTTCTATTATGATTCAGTTGTAAATATGAGGGAAAATTATATCATGCTCGATGTGCTTTTTGATGAACCCGCATATCCGGAAATTATTAAAACTCCAATTCAGTCGTTATGGATAAATACCAGTGATCCTATCCAATATGTTAAAACGCCAAGCACGGATTCTCTACTCGGAGATAAACTTACTGTTTTTGCTCCTCATACAACAGGAATGGAGTATGGTGTAGGTAAATCTATGGAAATGATAAAGCAACTTTTTGACATTTGGAGATTATTCGATCTTGTTGATGATATGAATATGATTGCAGTTTCCTTCAGAGATACTGCCGTTAAAGAGTTGAATTATAGAGATTCAAGCAAATCCTATGTGGATGTATTATGGGATATTATTGATACATGCTTGACCGTTTCTCATTTTCCGGGCGGAACAGAAAAAGATTCTGCTGAAGTGAAGGAGCTATGGAGTGGAATGGAGCGGTTTAAGAGTTTCCCAATTGACATTCGTTTCAGGGTAGATAATGCAATACTTGCCGGAGCAAGAGCAGCTTACTTATCTGCGAAAATATTATATGAAGATCATAGTGAGATAGAAAGATTTTCACAATCGACAGAACTCAAGGAATGTGATTTTCCCGAGAAGTATCAACATCTGAAGAGAATTAAACGCAGAATTCCTGAAGCATATTTTTATTGGTGCAAAACTTTGGAGCAATTGCCAGATAAATTTTAAAGTTAATTTGGTTTGAAACTGTTTTGTTACGCTCGCACTTTACAAGGATTAAAATTTGGAGCTTTGTTAAAAACTAAAAGTAAGACTTATTCCCCTCAAGGTTGGACTTACCGAAAAAGTCCTTCCATCACTCTCCGCATGAAGTGCAACGATCTTTTTCGTAATAAAATGACTGAGTACCGCCCCGACAAACACATCCGAGACCCAGTGTTTGTTATTGTACACACGCGCAAAAGCTGTGCAGGTTGCAAGAGCATACGAGACAATTCCTACTACTGGTTTATCCTTGAATTCTTCTGCAAGTACTGTTGCCCAGCTAAATGCCGCCGAAGCATGTCCCGAAGGAAATGCAATATTATGAGAGGAAAAAGATGGTCCGTCCCAGATATAGGGGGAGTCCGAAGCAGAAGGACGATGGCGGTGTGTGAGAAATTTTATACAGTTCACGGTAACACCAACGACGGCAAAACTTTCAAGCATTTCGAGGGAGATTCTTCGCGCTTTTTCATCTTTGGCAAGTGCGCCATAACAATATAATAATGCTTCTGCAGGAAGGACCACATACCCGTTGCCCAGATAATTGGTCACGTCTGTAAGCGAGCTAAGCACATTCGATTTGTGATCCTGCACAAAATCCTGTAGCTGCCTGTCATAGGCATAAAGCAGAATTGCCGAACCGGTGAAAATACCTGCTTTCAGCAAATCGTCTGTATCCCAATGGAGAGGAGAGAGGTAAACGTCACGGGTATTTCGCAGTCCCTCGGATATGAATTCTTTATTTATATAATAATCATGTTCCTGTGCCTGAAGCATACAAGGAGCAAGAAAGAGAGTTACAAAGAGACAAGCCGCAAGTATTTTTTTCATAATTAAATGATCAGCATTGCATCGCCATAGCTGTAGAACCTGAAATTCTCTTCGATTGCCCTTTTATACGCTTCCATGATAAGGTCATATCCGGCAAAAGCAGAAACCAGCATTATGAGCGTGGAACGTGGCAGATGAAAATTCGTAATGAGCTTATCAACGATATTAAAATGATAGCCCGGGTAAATAAAAATATTTGTGTGCTTGTTGCCGGAAGCAAGGTGCCTGCCCCGGGCAAAACTTTCAAGGGTACGCACGCTCGTAGTGCCGACTGCAACAATGCTCTTTCCATTCTGCATCGCCTTGTTGACCTTCTCTGCGTCCATTTCCGACACAGAGCAATACTCAGTGTGCATTGTATGGTCTTCGATATTCTCGACCATAACAGGTCTGAAGGTGTCCAGTCCGATGCGTAGATTTACTTTCGCGGAATCAATTCCTTCAGCTTTGAGTTGCTCGAGGAGTTTGGGTGTGAAATGCAATCCTGCTGTTGGAGCTGCAACCGATCCTTCCTTGTGTGCAAACACTGTTTGATAACGTTCTGCATCTAGTTCGGTTGCTTCTCTTTTTATGTATGGCGGAAGGGGCACTTTGCCGATCCTATCGATGATCTGAAAGAAATCTCCATCATAAGAAAACTTGATAAGCCGCTCACCTTTATCTCCCCACTGAATTATCTCTCCGTGAAGAATATCTCCGAGTATCATTTTCGAGCCGATTTTCAATCGCCTGCCGGGTTTGACAAGGCATTTCCAGGAATGCCCATCAACTTGCTCCAGGAGCAGCACTTCGATCTTACCGCCCGAAGGTTTCTTTCCTACAAGACGTGCAGGAATGACTTTTGTCTCATTCATCACAAGAAAATCTTGTGAATTCAAGTAGCGGGGAATGTTTTTAAAAATATCAATCTTAATAGATTTTTCATTTCTGTTCACGATCATCAACCGGGATTCTTCCCTCTTTTCAGAAGGATACTGTGCGATCATTCCCTCGGGGAGTTCATAATCAAAATCAGATACAGAAAATTTTCTCATCAACTACTTATTCGTGTTCAAACCCGAATTCTCGGCATCCTTCAGGAACATGGTAAAGCTGCCGTATTTGATATCTATAACGAGTTTTATCGGGATCTTATATTCATCATCAGTGACCCAGATGTCCATCACAATAGAGGATTTTTTCTGAGATTCCTCTGGTATGATAGGAGTGATCTTATAGCATTCTTTCTGCCCGAAAGTCGTGTTGAGTATCTCTTTTTTCTCGACGAGGAGTTTCACGGGATGGTTATCGCCATCCAGGCTGATATTCAGGCTCAGCGTATCACCAAGAGCAAGTTGCTGCAGGCGCACCCAGTATATGATGGTGTATGTGTCTTGCGGATCAGGAAGGGAGGTGCTTTGCTTTTTTGTTTGCTCACCCTTTTTATAGGTCACATAATAGTAGGTCGTATCTTCCGGAAAGTAGTAATGAATCCGGTATTGCTTCCAACTTCCCTCAGAAATGCGCTTTATGAATTTGCGCACAACAAACTGCTCTTTATCCCAGTAGGATTCGGTTTCGTCGCGTATTTTATACACAAGATCAAAGACAGGATTGGTTTTTGATAATGTTTTGATACAATAGCAGGGATGCCCCATTATTTCTCCGCCGTCTTCGAGAGTCATGGTAAGGGTGCCGGCATTTATAATGCCGAATGATGTGCTGTAGATAAGCTTTTCACCGACCTTAAATGGTAACGCTTCTTGTGCGTAAAGCACGCTTGTGAGAAGCAGCAACAAAATGAAAAGGGAGATGTATTTTTTTTTGATTTTCAAAATATATCTCCTCATTTTTGATGAGTATCTGCAAACCAATGTGTGATGTGATCCGTGATCTCGAATGGATTTGAGACTCTATTCGGCTGCAAGGGCATAACATTTATAAAGTAGCGACCGTAATTTTTTGAAAAGATTCTTGAATCAAGGATAACGACGACCCCTTTGTCTGTCTTGTTTCGTATAAGTCTGCCGAAACCCTGTTTGAAATGGAGGAGTGAGATCGGCAGTGTGTAATGGAGGAAAGAATTCTTGCCTTCCGCAGTGAGTTTGTCCAGGTATGCTTCGACAAGCGGTTCTGTGGGAACAAGGAAGGGCAGGCGGAACAGCACGAGAATTTCCAGAGATTTTCCCTGTACATCAACACCTTCCCAGAAACTTTTTGTGCCGAGAAGTACTGAGTTTTCATCATTTCTAAAAATATTCAGGATTGTTGTCCGTGATCCGCTTTTGCCTTGAGCGAGGAGCGTCAGTTCATTTTTTATTGCAGAAGTAGAGAGCTCAGAATAGGCAGCATCGAGGTCTTTGTATGAGGTAAAAAGAACAAGTGTACCTCTTTTATGTGCGCTGAGAATTTCTTCGACAAGAGAGAGTGCCTGCGGTGAGAAGAACGGATCTTTTGGATTGGGAAGGAAATCGGGAATGAGCACCTTCATCTGGTTCGGATAATCAAATGGAGAGGATGCGATATATTCCATGAGACGGGTCTGTTCGACATCTTCGAGCCCGGTGAGATGTTTATAAAATTTGAATTCCTGCCTGATCGCGAGAGTGGCAGAGGTGAGGACAGCGGTTTCCAGCCGGTCCCAGAAATATTTGAAGAGAGGTTCTCTTACTTCGATGGGTGCGCACACGATTGCAGAACGGGGCATCATATCCGGTCTGATTTCATTATCTGATGTTTCCAGCCAGAATGCATAGTTTTCAAAATCCGGGCTGAACACATGTTCAAAGCATACGATGAGCTCCACCATCTGGTTGATACTGCCCTCGAGATCGGACATGTTCTCATCATATTTCGGGAAGGTCTGGGGGCTCACATCCAGAAGTGCCGAATGTAGCCGGGTGAGTTTTTTATTGAGTTCAGAAAGCGCACTGCTGATGTCCTCAAGCGGCACTTTGACAGGTCTGAAAACATCGAGATCCTTAAAGCGGAGCTTCCTATAACTTCCTCTTGTGAGTACGATCTGTGTGATGTATTGAAAAAAATCTTTGCCCTTTTCTTCGATAGTGTCGATAGGTTCTTCACACTCATCGAGAATGCTTTTGTATATCTTCTTTTTCTCGTCCGGCAATGTGCTTTTTGTGATACCGATGCGGAGATTGTTAATGATTCCGTATTGGAATTCTCCCTTTGTAAGAAGCTTTCGCGTGATGTTGAGAAGTTCGGGCATTGTGATGGAAAAGCCGAAATGCACTGCGGCAGCATTTGGGAGATTATGCGCTTCGTCGATGACGAGATTGGAATAATTGCCAAGTACGGAAAATTCATTTGCAGCGTCGGAAAGAAGAAGTGCGTGATTAATTATCACAAGATTTGCATTTTCTGCTTGCTTGCGGATATTCATGACAAAACACTGCTCATGATAAGGGCATTTTCTTCCATGGCATGAGGTTCCGTCTGAGGCAACTTTCGACCACAACCCACTCAGATACGGCTTGAAGGATTGATTTTCTTCGACATCACCTGTCTTGGTCATCTCTGCCCAGACAATGAGGTTGAGCAGGAATTTCATTTCATATTGTGTGAGATAGCCATTGATATCCGAAAGCACATTATACCACTTTCTCAGGCAGAGATAGTTTGATCGTCCCTTGAGAAGCGCTGCGGTGAATGCCAGGTCTGTAGTTTCCTGAATCGTGGGAATGTCCTTAAAAAAAAGTTGTTCCTGGAGATTTTTTGTATTTGTTGAGATGATAATTCTTTGATTTGATACTTTTGAATAATAAATAGAGGGTATGAGATATGCGAGGGATTTGCCGACGCCTGTTCCTGCCTCGATGAGAAGGAGATTTCCTTCCTGGTACGCTTCCGTTACCCAGGAAACCATGTCGATCTGCCCTTGGCGATATTCGTATTGTCCGAACTTTTCCGCCAAAGAACCGCCCTCTTCAAAAAGCTGCAGGATCTCATTCTCATCCATTACGACACTCGGAACTTTGCCCTCTACAATGTTTGAGATGTAATTTGGCCTGGTGAAGAATGGAATTGCGGGAGCGCTTTGCTCCTGTCTTTGCAAGTACATCTTTGTCTGATAGCCAAGAATCTTATTAAGGTATTCGAGCATCCCATTCTGCTGATAGGCAAACGAAGCAATTTCTTCGATTTGTTTCACCAGCTTGAGGTCGATATGTTCTATTATGAAATCAGTGATTGCATTTAATATTTCTCCGGTTGCCTGTGCATCATGTTGTGCGCGATGGGCGTGCGGATTGATCACATCAAAATATTCTGCAACGGTACCAAGTGAATGAGATTTCAGATGAGGAAGAAAAATTCTGGATAGATCAACTGTGTCATAATATTTGTTTTTAATAGGGGAAAGATTGCATTTGCCCAGCGATTCGTTTAGGAAGCCGAGGTCAAATCCGGCATTATGAAAACAAAGCGGAGTTTTGCCGATGAATTCGAGAAAATCCTGCAATACCATCTTAAGCGAAGGCGCATTCACAAGGTCTTTGTCAGCAATATGCGTGAGCACTTTTATGGCATCAGGGAGAGGTCTGTTGATATGGAAAAAAGACTGGAATGAATCGACCTGTTCTCCATCCTTAAAATGGACAGCGCCAATCTCGATCAAATCCTCTTTTGCAGAGTCCAGTCCAGTGGTTTCAGTGTCCACTGCGATGAACTCAAACGCAGGATATCCTTTGTCTTTTTTTGCCATATTTTAGAACACCTCGTGTGTGTAGAGAACCGAATATGGCGTGATCACGTCAAGCTAATCGTGTTTTTGTTTTTAATGAAAAAGTTACGATCAAAGATGAATGATTTTTGTAATCTCTTCGGACTTCTGAGTATGTAATTTCAGGAAATATACACCGCTATTCAGATTTTGAATATCATATTCTTGGATATTTATACCAGATGGACATTGTCCCGAAAGCATCGTTTCAATTTTTTCTCCTCTGATATTATAGAGTGCGCATGTAACCTGTTGTGATTCAGGTAATGAAAAGGAAATGGATATATGACCATGAAAAGGATTAGGAGAGACAGTCAAGCCCAAAGTACTGTTATGATGTGGATCATCATCTGTTGATACCACATAAGTAACTAAAAAATGTACCGGTATGTTGAACGGACCCCAGCCACCGGCATTGTATCCTCTCAAGCGCCACCAGTAATCCGTATTATTACTGAGTTCTTTCA
>CAYUTH010000081.1:0-10269 GCA_964447485.1 uncultured Candidatus Cloacimonadota bacterium
TTCTGGTTCAGTGCAATAGTAGGTGAAAAAGTAGATTCACTTGTGTTAAGTTGAACCTTTTCAAAGTTCTTGCTTTGATAATACAAAGGTTGATCAATATATGCATGCACATCACTGTTATACATAATATAGGGAATGGATTTTGATAGATTACGTTTTCCATCATCGTAGAGTATTCGGAATTCCAAACCATTATCACTTCTTACTACTGTTGGGGTATATGCAAGGATTTGAACCGGATAACCATCGGTTACTTTACTGGCACCCAAACATTCATCCTCGAAGAAAACAGCAATCTCGGCAATGGTAGTATCGGAATATACTGTATCTACAAGAATCGGCATATAATCTGCAGTCTCAACATAGGTGAAATAATCGGTTTGTTCTCTTGTAAATGGCGGCACACTTCCTTCTTTATTCCACACAAGATTGCAGTCATTCTCGACTTCCACAATATAGAGTTCTCCAGGATTCACAGTCCAGCCACATCGCTGCATTTCTTCCCATTCTTCTCTACAAATTGCCCAGTGCTCAGACAATATAACTGTCCACTCATCCCATATAGACTCAAAGGCATCCTGGATGTATGCTGGTTCAGTGAGATAACATCCGATCCAGTTATCTTTACTTTCTAAAAGACTGATCGGTATGCTTTCATCCTGCCATATGCCAGATATCCCTTTTACCGGGTATGGTTCTTCTATCAGTAGGTGTAATATGTACCCCTGTTCACTATGGAAATCACCATCTGGCGGAAGATTATTAATCCATACATTATTTTGGAAAATTATATATTGAAGATCTTCATACTCTACATAATCAAGTATGTCGTCGGGATGGTTTCCGGGTGTTATCAAATTTTGTCCGATTAAAAGGGCTATAGCTTCCGTACAATCATTTGTAATTGTATTCAGCACAGGGAAAGAAATCCAGTCTATACAATCAAACTCTTCGTTGTCATAATCATCTTTGAAAAATGAATGAGTAATAGCGGGAATTGCACCTATATCCGGTGGTGTGTCATCTGCATCCCAGTCCATATTTGGATCACCGGTGTCTATGCAGGGGGAGAAGTAATCATTGTCCCATATGGGCATAAAGTTATCATCGAGCTTTGGATCTACCTCAGAATATATATAGTCACCAAAATTACAGTTTCCATTATAAACTGGATAACCAGAATCAAATAAAACATTGTTAACGAACAGTGAATAATCACAATTAGCATTTTGATCATGGATTACATTCATAGTATAAAGAACATTTGACTCAAATATACAATTTGTGATATCAACCAATGTAGTAGAACCAGTTGAATAAATTATATGTTCAACACCACCGTTATTAATAAAAGTATTATTTGATATTTCACAGTCTCCTGAAGATTCCTCAATTTGTATAATACCAGATGCATCATTATGGGAATTGTTATTAAAAAGATTTCCCTTAATCATACAATTGTCCCCACAATATTTCATTTCAATTACACTCCCATAATCACTTTCTTCGCAATAATTCTCTATAAATTGATTATTAGAAATTTCAACATTACCCGAATAATAAAGGAAGATAGGTTGAAATTCTGATTCGTTTTGAATAAATGTATTATTTTCAATTATACTACTATAATCATATTCTTCCCAATTCGGAACCATAACATAAACTATACCTAATTGGTTTGAATTATTATTTGTAAATGTGTTACCAATTAATTTTATATGATTATTTTGATTGTTTATAACTGAATAAATACCATTATTATCAATCCCATTGTTCTGAAATGTATTGTTTTTAATCAATGGGAAGCAACCATAGTTTTCAATAACATATTCTCCACAATTTTCAAATATATTGTCGTGGACTGACGGACTTCCAAAAAATTCTGTACTAAAAGTTCGAATACATGTAGAAAAGTTTCTTATGGTTAGATTGTATATTTTTATTCCTGAATTGTCGGTGTTATATTCAATTAAAAATCCAAATTGTGAATCGGTATTCGTTCCGTCTATTATACATTGCTCTTTATTTGTCCCGTGAATCTCAAGAGACACATCATTATCTACTACAATATTTGCTCCTTCATTATATACCCCCGGAGCGATATAGATTGAGTTTATGTCATTAACTAACGAATAATCAACGGCGTCCTGTATATTATCAAAATGGCCTGGTCCATCTTGATTCACAATTACAATACCGTTATAATTTAATGACAAATCAGCAGTTGTTAAGGATTCATCTTCAATTATTATATTATTTACTATATCGAAACTATAACCAGGTAATGAAGCAGTAATATTGTAAGTCCCGGCAGGTAAGTTCATCTTATAATAGCCGTCTTCATCTGGATTAATATTTGTGTCACCCGCATTAACTATTACTTCTGTTATATTACCATTGCCACTCACAAGAGATACAGTTCCTTCTACACTACCAAGGTCGGGTATAATAAAACAATAATCCCGAACAGTATTTTGTGCATATGAACCATTAGCATCAAAACGCATTTTGGCAGGATTTGTTCCAAATCCAGTATGATCAATATCTACGTATCCAATAGAAGGCCAAAAATCAAGAGAACTTAAAAATTCTGGCGGGTTGATAGAGCTATATTCGGTATTATCATAATAAAAGAATAAGTCATCACTAGCGATATCTGGTAAATCTCCTTCAATTGTATTTCCTTTTTCGTAATGTCCACTTCCTTGTATTTCGTATGGTCCCATTGGATCTATCCACCAACCTGGAAGAATAGTTCCAATTGTACTAACCTCATTTCCAATAATATTCTGGTAATTCGATGACTCCATAATTGTTATGCCATAACTTTTTGCATAGTTTCGTAAAAAGGTATTGTATCTCCGGTTTTCTTCATGAACTTCATCTGCTCTCATGTGACAACCAATATTTCCTTCAAATAGGTTTCTATATGCACCATCTGGAAAATTTCCCCAAACATCTACATAATTATTATGACCGTGCAGACACATGTCCGGTGGCCACCTAAACACGTTATAGTTTTCTGACGTTGGATACCTAGAAAAATTATAACCAAAAACATTTGAATTTGCTCCATCCATTATCAGCATTGCATGCCTAAGACTATTAAAGAAATTATCTTCAATCAAACATTTTCTAGTATAATAACCAACTTGAATTCCATACCCTTCTCCTCCTTCGCCATATTGCTTGGCATTATGAAAATAACATCCTCTGATTTCAATATTTTCACTGTTTGTTATATACACATGATGCCTGGGAGGTTCCCAGCTGTTAACTCCGCTTATCCAACAATTTTTTGCAAATTTATACCTTATATGCATTCCTTGATAATTACCATTCATTGGTTGATCGTCTATCCTGTGAATAAATAAATCTTCAATACCAATATTCATAACTGGGTTAGAATTATCACCAAAGGGATTAATAATTTGATAGTGCCCATTTATATCCTGATTATCAGGGTCACCAAATTGATCATCTGTTTCAAGTAAACAAGAAGAATTATTCCATTCTCCAATAATTTCTATACAATCTCCAGATTGTCCGCTAAAATCAAAGTAAAATCTAGTTTTAGCCGATCCCTCTCCTATAAGAACAATATTCTTAATAACTCCAAAGTCATCTTCATAATTAATTTCTATACTTGAAGCAAAATTATAAGATCCTTCCGGAAAATAAATCATTGTAAACCCATCTTCATTAAGATCTCTGTCTTCAATAGCATTATTAATTGCCTGCACATTATCGTTATCCCACGATCCAGTATTGTTTGCACCATCATAATCTAATATATTAATATATTTTGTAATCACAAAATCTTCATCATCCCAAAAACGCATAAAACCTGCATTTAACCAATCACCTTTTCTATTATCGTTAAGGTGATTTTGTGCCCATATATACGAATTTAATAATAATAAAACTGAAATGAGAATTAAGGTTATTAATAGATTTTTTTTCATTACTTACTCCTTTTTTGTTACTTCTTGATAGTTTATCAATTAACACATTTTCTCTTAAAAATTTACCCATAACAAACTATCCCTCAGAATCATTTTTAATTCTAATTATTTAGATACAAACTCATATTCAACATACCTCACTATTCCCGAGATAAAAATAGGGAGGTTATATACAAATAAATTTGGTTTTCCTGATATTAGACTGGGGCGCGTATAACCATTCCTTTATTTTTTTCATTATCATTCCTTTTACTTACTTAACTTAAATATTTAATTTCCTGTCAATTTTATTTTCATATTATTCATTTTTCATCCTATAAATATTCCTTTCCGTATATATATCATAAAAATGCTCATTTTGTGACGCCACCACTCAAGAAAGTTGAAATTTTTTTTTAATTATCCTAGCTTCTCAACTATCTCCTTCGGCGGCTTTTCTCGTTTCCCTCTGCTGAAACTGATCGCATCGACAGGGCAACTCTCTATGCAGGATGCGCATGAGAAACAATCGGGAATCGTCCTTTTCTTTTTAATAATAGCTTCCATTACGGTGGAGGGGCAACTTTTTATACAGCTTCCGCACGCAATACATTTATCATAATCAACCTTTATTTTGGTAATACTTATCTTCTCAGCAATCCAACCGATCAAGCCAAAGGGACAGAAAAAGTGGCACCACGGACGATAGACGACCAACGACAAACTAAACACGATCGCTGCGAAAATAATGCCTATGATCCCAAGTGCAGACGGCTTGAATATTTTAAAAAGATCGACCGGCTCTATAATATCAAACGCCCAGATCAGGGCAATTGCAGCAAAGATAATGAAGAATATTATTCTTATCGTATTGGTTATTATGAATGGGATTTTAATCTGCGCAATAACCGGTTTTCCATCTTTACTTTTATTAATCCTGAAGATCAAATCCTGCAATGTGCCAAGCTGACAGCCCCATGAGCAGATGAATTTATTTGCAAGAATGACCATCAGCAGCATGAGTGCAAGCGCAACCAATCGTGGCGGGAAGAGAACGTGATAGGCGCCGAAGAGTGCAAAGTTATCTTTTATTGTGCCCATCGGTGAGGGATCAGCACTGAGTATTACGCCGAATATCATTACTGCGATAAAATAGAACCAGCTCCTGTTTGCAGTATTGACTTTTTTCTTTTTCATCATTACAAACATGAAGATCAGGAACGCAAACCAGAGCCCGAATTTGATCACGATCTTTACCCAGTTCTTTGATGCATCTTCAGACTGCAATGCCATTGACTTTTGTATTTTTGATGCCGCCTTTTCCACTGTGAGATTGAAATCCGAGAGTTTCTTTTGCATCTCTTCTTTTGCCTTAAGTCCGAAAGCATTTTTCAGTACAGTATTTTCAAGCTTGTTCACTTTCCCGATTTCAGAAATAGTCATATCCTCGTTGATAACGATTTCAACCGGTTTATCTATCTTCTCAGGCTTTCCCGACCACAATCGCACAGAAATAATTGATCCAACAACGACGATGAGTATGAGCAGAAAAAACCGTAATCCTAAGTTTATCTTATCTTTCATATGCTCCTCCTAAGATTTGATTCATTTTACATATTTTTTATAAAAATCTACAGTCCGCTGCATTGCTTCTTCGAAATGGGGATCCCCGATATTATGATCCGATGAATTATAGATAAAGAGTTCAACGGGTTGCTCCGCATTTTCCATATGATGAGCAAAAGCAATGGAAAATTCTACCGGAACAGAAGGATCATATCTCGCATGATGCAACTGAACCGGACCACTAATCTCATCAATATGAGCAATAGGGGAAATCGCTTTCCAAAATTCATTCTCTAATGAGAATTCTCCGTACTTATCTTCCAACTCTTTCATCTTTTGGATGATATATCCGTCTTTTCTGACCCATGGCGTTTTATCCTGATACGTATAAAACATGTCTTCATACGTTCCGACCACCCCACCCCATATAACTCCTGCCTTAATCCGTTTATCGATGACCATTGCCTGCTGTGTAATCGTTCCACCCATCGAGTGCCCCCACATGAAAATATTTGTCGAATCTACGTATTCAAGCTTTGCAACAGAACTCAAAGCATTCATTACATCTGTGAGGTAATCATTCGTAAAATAAGGTGGTGTCGGGATTCCTTCTGATTTTCCGTGTCCTCGATAATCCGGCATGCATACCACGAATCCGTTTTTTGCAAAGAATTCGATATATCTGACATATTTTTTTGTGTTATCATAATTGGTCGGGGAAATGTACCCGTGATTAAGAATGATCGTGGGGAAGGTTTCTGTTTGATCGCCTCTAATGGGAACTGCGAGTGCGGCATAGATTTTATTGCCATCTGAATTGTAAGATATGATATATTTTGCATATAATTCATTTATTAAAACCGTATCAACAATCTCGAACCTGCTCCCGGGAAATTCTTTTGATCTAAGATATTTAATCGAAAGAGGATGTTCAATTACAGGTTTTTCTGCAATAATTTCGTCCGAAAGAACCTCTTTTTGCTTTTGCTCTTTTGTGCATCCGAATAGTAACAGAAGGCACATCAAAAAGAACAGGGATTTATTCATAGGATTAAAGCACACATCCTATCACAATTAAAAATAAATATGCGTGTGAACTCATGCATCATCTTTAATGATATTTTCTTTGAGTTCTATGTGCCTTTGTGAAAGCTGTTCGAGGACAGACCTAAAGCAATCTTCGCTCTGCCCGATATATTCCGGAGGACAGATTCCTTTTTGATTGAATGCTCCTGAAAGTAATAGTCTTGCAACCGCAGTACACGTGTAGCCGGTGGTTCTTGCCATGGAAGTAGTGCCTGTTTTCTTATCATAAGAATCAAGCAGATCATATGTGAATGTATAATGCGATTTGTTCTTTTTTCCATCTATGATGACGCGCATAAATGTTAAATCTTCCTCGCCTTCATCGAACTGCCAGTTCTTGAAAAGCAGTCTGGATGTGAGGTCGATCGGCTTTATCTTCTTGCCATTAACATCTATTTCTTTATAACTGAAAAAATCATTACTCCGCAGCATCTGCATGATCCCTGCATGTCCCGGGTAGCGCAAGGTTTTTTCCTTCATGAACGGAACCTGAACAGTCCTCAGTAGACTGCGCAGTCCATCGGTATTGAAAGCTTCCAGGGTTCCCACTCCGGGCACATCTATATGCTCAATATCAGAGAGCGCAGGTTTGACCACGACCTCGCCGAACTCGATAAAGCGTGCAGGTCTGATATATTCCTCAAGCACATCGATCGGGGAAAATCCCGCCTTGTACTGAAAAGGCATTTTGCGCACTTTCGGCAAGCCGCCCACGTAACACTCGTAGCGCGTAATATCATCCATGCGTGCATTTTGATAACCCAGTATGATATTGCACAAACCGGGAGCAACTCCGCAGTCTATCACGGCTGTCACATTTTGCTCTCTTGCAAACTTATCAAGCGGAAAGGGATCTTCCGGGAAAAATGCTATATCAACGACATTTGTTCCAGTTTTAATGATCTTGAGCAATGTTTCAAATCCCATAAATCCTGGCACAGCAGAAATCGCAAGATCGATTCCTTTTAATAATTCAGCGAAGTCCTTTTCTTTCAAAAGATCAACATGCTGAGTTGTTACATTTTTAGTGTTCTCAAACTTTTTAAGTTTCGCGAGATCATTATCAAAAACCAATATCTTATACTCATGATCTCTTGCCAGGTCTTCCACAATAGCATGCCCGACAAGTCCTGCTCCTAACACCGCAATATTCTTATTCATTATACCTCTTTCTATTCATAAGCTCGTATATGAGTTTCATAAAAAAAGATGCACACAAATAGTCATTCATGTGCATCCAAATTTCCATGTGAGAGTTTATAGTTTTTCTAAAACGCTTTTTTCTATTTTTGTTGCGAGTTCAACCGATTGATTCAGGATATTATCCGCTTCATCCCGTATTTTCTTCTTGAATTCTTCATCTTTGATACCGGGCAGATTTATCAATACATTTAGATATGCACTCTTGGCACCCGTGAGTGCGGTTATTGCAGAAACACCCGCATCAGAAAGAGCATTTTGATTTCCGTATTTTGCGGCAGTATCAGCAAGAACGATAACTTCCCAGCACAGCTTCATAGTATGGAGCGGAACCTGGGTGGCATTTTTTATCGCAACCTGTATGGCAGCCGTGCGTATTTTCTTCTCTTCGTCAGTTTTCTTGGGGAATTTCATTGCTGCCATGTAGCTGTTAAATGCTTCAGTATCCTTATCGATCGCATCCATGAGCTGCTTCTTCATTTGCTGGGCTTCCCATGCCATAGTGAGCATGCGGGCTTCGTTCTCCTTGTACGCAATTCTCTCTTCCGAATTTTTGAACTTGTATTTGCCTGTGGTCAAATTTCCCACCATGGCGGTCAAGCCTGCTGCCAGACTACCGCATAATGCAGCAACACTTCCACCGCCTGGGGCTGGAGAATCCGATGCAAGCTCATCAACAAAGTCTTTTACTGTGAGATTGACAAGCAGGTCGTGCTTTGCTATTTTGTATTCTATAATTTTTTCATTTGGATCAAATTTCGATATGTCATTAAGTCCAAGGGACACAATCGCAGTATGAACCAATTCCTTATCAGACACTGCATAGGATGAGCCCTGTTTCTCCAGGAAATATTTTCCTGCATTCAGCATTGCTTCGAGGGGAATTAATCCGACAAGTTCGCTGCCCGTTACGACCAATCCTCTTTCAAGCGCTATCTCTCTTACTTTATCAAATACGAGATGTGGGGGAGCAATGTGATAGTTGGTAAGATTGATCGAGATCTGCGCCTGACCATACTCCGGAATATACCATCCGATTGCCTTCACATGATCAAAATATCCGGGAATCATCACGAGATTTCCCTCATTATCTGTGATTGGCTCGTAGTTTTCATCACGCATCCTGCGCCCTTTTTCACGTATCATTAACGCAATTTCTTTTGCTTTTTGAGTATCCCGTGTGTTCAAATCTATATTGTACGCGATCAGGAATTCTCGAGCTCCGGTAACAAGACCCCCTGCTTTTTCATGGCATTTTGCAGGTCCGAAATCGGGTTTCCAATGAGGATCTTCCAGTTTCTTTGCGAGTCCCTCGAATTCTCCTTTGCGGATGTTTGCAAGGTTTTGTCTTTCCGGTGTTGATGCAGAATGTTCATACAGAAACACGGGTATTTCCAGCTCTTCGCCAACACGTTTGCCGAGTTTTTTAGAAATCTCAACACAGTCTTCTGTGGTGACACCTGCAACAGGCACAAAGGGGCATACATCTGTGGCACCCATGCGCGGATGAGCGCCGGAATGCTGGCGCATATCTATTATCTCTGATGCCTTTTTTATTGCCCTGAATGCCGCTGCCTCGACACCTTCCGGAGTACCCACAAAGGTGACGACAGTCCTATTCGTATCTTTGCCGGGGTCAACATCGAGAAGCACTACGCCATCGACCTCTTCTAACTGGTCTGTGATCTGTTTGATAATTGCGAGATCACGACCTTCACTAAAATTAGGAACACATTCAACAATTTTCATAAAATATAATCTCCTTGAATATTCTTTCTATTTACCGCTCGAACCGGGTTTTGTTATCGGAACTTTTTCTCTACAGAGGGGGCATTCATCAGGTTCGTATGCTTCGATCTTTAATGTTAATAACGGGAAAACGGGCATCCCAAAATCAATTGTTCCTCCGCTTCTATCAACGACAAGCCCTACTCCGACAATATCCACTCCGCGCTCTTTAATGCAATCTATCACCTCAAAAACGCTTCCGCCTGTTGTGGTCACATCTTCGATAATAAGCACTTTTTCATTTGGCTGCAGATCGAAACCGCTGCGGATGGACATCTTACCATCTTTTCTCTGTGTGAAGACAAATCTCTTTCCCATCAGTTTCGCGACTTCATACCCGAGGACGATAGCGCCAAGAGCTGGACTCACCACGACATCAAAATCGAGATGTGCACATTTGGCAGCAAATGCCTTTCCTATCTTAACCACATCTTCCGGTCTCTGTATGAGCTTTATCTTTTCAACATAATATTTACTGTGCTTGCCTGAAGTGAGTTTGAAATGACCTTCCAAAAATGCACCTGATTCAACTAAAAGTCTCTCGATCTCTTTTTTGCCCATATAAATATTTCCTTTATCGATCATCGATGCATTATCACGTAATGCAATTTTCTTGACGCTCCGAAGCGTGTATCTGAATTTTCTCACTCGTGCTGAAGTGGCGGAAGTGGTAGACGCGCTAGGT
>CAYUTH010000082.1:0-10118 GCA_964447485.1 uncultured Candidatus Cloacimonadota bacterium
AAGAAGGAAAATGACACACTGCCCGATCTGGAATATGCAGTGAGGATTGAGGTGAAGTTTTAAGCTGTGAATTGCTCACGGATTTCACAGATTATTACTGATAAAGAATGAAATAACCTTTCTTTATTTTATTTCTGATCAGTTTAAATCGCCTTCAATCTGTTTGATTATAAAGCTAATATAAAGCACTGAATCAGTATAGTGTTCATCGATTCCGACAGGAAGGGATAATAGGTAAAGAGTTGGTACGAGGAAAGTAACGCAAGATTCCAATCTTGCGCATCTTCCAGACTCAACATCGGAATGTTGAGTTACTTAAAGAAACTTCTGATTGTTCCCGAATTATTTGGGATCATCCGAATGTTTCCACTTAACTCAGTGTCAATCTGAGAACCATTGTTACAAAAAAACGACCGAAGAAATTTCGGTCGTTTTCGTGTAAGTGTATCGTTTATTATTCAAGCACAAAGATATTTTTCTTGGCACAAATCTCTTTAAGTTTGTCAGGCCATACTGTTACGGTGACTTCACCAAGGTGGGCTTTTCTGAGGAAGTACATATAGGTTCTTGCCTGCCCGATACCGCCGCCGATGCTCAAAGGAATTTTATCATTAATAATTGCCTGATGATATGGCAGATCCAAGAAATCGAGCTGACCGGAGATCTTAAGCTGTTGTTTGAGGGTATCTTTGGTCACGCGAATTCCCATTGAAGAGAGTTCATGACGACGTTTGGTTACTGGATTCCATATAAGGATGTCACCATTCAGTCCATGAGTTTGCATTCCGTCGGGACCTGTAGTCTCAGTTACCCAATCATCATAATCTGCTGCTCTCATTTCATGTGGATAGCCATCCTTGAGTACCCAGCCGATTCCTATAATGAACACGCCAGGATATTTTTTGATGATTTCAGTTTCACGTTGTTTTCTCGGAAGGTCAGGATACATTTCCAGGATTTCTTCAGCATGGATGAATTTGAGTTCTTCAGGAAAGTCGGGATACCTGCTGTCTTTAAGCTGAGGGAACATCTCCTGAGCGAGTTTTCCAGCACCAAGAAGCACTTTCCAAATCTTTTTTACGACCATTTTCAGGAATTCAAGGTTTCTTTCATCAGCAGTAATAACTCTTTCCCAATCCCACTGGTCAACATAAGATGAGTGGTCATGATCGAGGAAATAGTCTTTTCTCACAGCGCGCATGTCAGTGTTGATTCCTTCTCCGACTTTACAATCAAATTCTTTAAGTGCAAGACGTTTCCATTTTGTGGCTGCCTGAACCACCTGTGCCTGGATCGGTTCATCAAGTCCAAGTCCGCAAGGGAATTGTACTGGAGATCTTGAACCGTCTCTGTCGAGATAGTCGTTCACGCCGCTTTTAACATCAACGATGAGAGGAACCTGAACCATTATCAAGTTCAGCTCTTTGCAGAGATTTTCCTCAATATACCTTTTCATTGCGTATAACGCGACCATTGTTTCTTTTGGAGTCAGCAAAGATTTGTAGTCATTTGGAAGTATTTGTTCCACTTTCTCATATGTGCTGATTCCGGGTCCTGCTAAGTCTGCTTTTTTGTCTAACATGTGTCTTAGTCTCCAATTAAGTATTGATTTTGGGGACAGCAGAAAAATATTTCCCAAGGCTGTCAATTTTATCATAAACCACAAAATATATCTAAAAATATAAAAAATATTCAGTCTTTCGCAGAGTGTGATTTTTCTACAAAAACTCGACACAAATGTCTCCCCATTCAGGTATTGGAAAAAAATTCAGGTGCCCTTTTATGCTCAAGCGTTTTATTAAATTTTATAAACCTCACAAATGGCTTTTCATTCTTGATATGTCAGTGGCATTTCTTGCTGCGATCCTGTCAGTATTCTATCCGATGATCACGCGCAGTCTGCTCAAAACGTACATTCCAAATAAGGATATCCACGGCATAGTGATTATGCTCTCGCTTATGGGCGGGATCATGATCTTCAAAGCGATCTTCACATACATCCGTATTCGCTGGGGACATATTATGGGCGTGCGCATGGAAACAGATATGCGGACCGATATTTTCACTCATCTGCAAAAGCTCTCATTCAACTATTTTGATAATGTGAAAACCGGTCATCTTATGTCGCGCATTTCCAACGATCTGAATATGATTGCTGAGGTCGCTCATCATGCACCGGAAGATTTTATTATCTCCGTATTCATCATCATTGGATCCTTTATTGCCATGTTCTATTACAGTGCTCCGCTTGCTGCTATCGCTTTGATCCCACTCCCGTTACTGCTCGTATGGGGACTTACTTATGGACGGAGAATGAAGGGGGGATTCCGGCTCGTTCGTAAACGTATTGCAGACATAAACAGCAGTGTGGAAAATTCGGTACAGGGCATTCGTGAAGTGAAATCATTTACGAACGAACTTCTTGAAATGGAAAAATTTGAGCATATCAATTTCAGCTTCAAAACAGCAAAAGAAAAGATGTATAGGATAATGAGCATTTATTTTGCAGGTATGACCGGATTGACTGATTTCTATTATCTCATTGTAATCGCTGGTGGAGTGTATCTTATCTATATGGGAAAAATCGATGTGATCGATCTGCTTGCATTTACATTGTATATAAATTTTATTCTGAAGCCCATAGACCGGCTTATTCATTTTACAGAGCAGTTCCAGCAGGGAAGCGCTGCCTTTGAGCGGTTTATCGAAGTGATGGATATTGAACCGGATATTAATGATATAAAGAACGCTCGTGATCTGCCGGAAGTGAAAGGGGAAATTGAAATTCAGAATTTGTACTTCAAATACAACACTTCCGAAGATTGGATATTGAAAGATATTTCTCTCACGATACCGGCAGGCAAAACTGTAGCATTGGTAGGGGAATCCGGTGCAGGAAAGACTACCCTTGCTTCTTTGATACCAAGGTTTTATGAAGTACAAAAGGGCTGAATTTGCATAGATGGGAATAATATCGTGGATGTGACGCAGGAATCGTTACGTGAGAACATTGGCTTGGTACAGCAGAATGTCTTTCTCTTTGACTCCACAATTCGGGACAATATTTTATACGGAAATCCCGAAGCATCGGAAGAAGAACTGATCGATGCAGCGCGTAGAGCAAATATCCTCGATTTTGTAGAATCTCTTGTTGATGGTTTTGATACGCTTACCGGCGAGCGGGGTGTAATGCTGTCAGGAGGTCAGAAACAGCGTATTTCCATTGCGCGTGTATTTCTGAAAAATCCGCCAATCCTTATTTTTGATGAAGCAACATCATCTCTGGATACGGAATCCGAAGCATACATTCAAAAAGCAATGGAAGAACTCTCTCAAAACAGAACGACGATCATCATTGCGCATCGGCTTTCCACAGTACGAAAAGCAGACCTGCTTTATGTGATGAATAACGGAGAGATCGTTGAGCAGGGCTCCCATGAGCAGCTCATGAAAAACGAGGGATATTATTATAATCTTTATACGAAGAATATGATCTTATAAGAATTAACCACGAAATACACGAAAAGCACTAAAGAGTAAATTTACCAAGATATCAAATCATTGTCACTCTGATTTTGTCTGTCAAAGCGGAGTGCAGCGGAGACTGATCGAAGAATCTCTTAACAAATTACAATCCACTCTTTACCAAGCCCCAGCTTGGTAAAGCCAACTCGATGCAGAGGTTTCCTGTATTATTGCTTTATCCCGACAGATCGGGAGAATTGGGAAAGAGGTGGTTGCGTATCGTAAGATTCCAATCTTGCGTATCCTGCACATACTCAACAATAGAATGTTGAGCTACAACACGACCCAGTTTGAAAAGATGGGTCGGGCGAAAAACTTTCCCGAGTCGTTCCTTACATGACCGACTCGTTAAATTCACAAAGAATAAGATCTTATAATTTTACACCCCCCAAAAAACGCGAAATATAAAAAAGGTGAGAATTGCCATTCTCACCTTCGATATATTTCATATTTTACTGAATCAAATACTTACCCCTGCTGCAATTTATTTAACCTGTTCATTTCTCTTTTTCGTGTTGTTTCATTAAGCATTTTCTTGCGCATCCTGATGTTTTTGGGAGTCACTTCAAGCAATTCATCATCATTGATGTATTCGAGCGCCTGCTCCAAGCTGAATTGGCGTGGGGGAACTAGCACGATCGCATCATCCGAACCTGCTGCACGAACGTTTGAGAGGTTCTTACCTTTCACGATATTCAAAACAAGATCATTTTCCCGCGAATGCTCACCGATGATCATCCCTGCATACACTTCCACACCAGGTCCAATGAATAAAATTCCCCGTGCCTGAAAGTTGAACAACGAATATCCGGTTGCTGTGCCTTTTTCCATGGCGATCAACGCACCCCGACTTTTTTTGTCCATGTCACCTTTATAAAATTCATATTCATAAAAACTATGATTGATGATACCTGTGCCGCGCGTTGTGGTCAGAAATTCGTTCCTGAAACCGATCAATCCGCGAGCAGGCACTTTATATTCCAGGCGTGTGTAGCAATCGTTGCCGGGCACCATATTCAGCATTTCACCTTTTCTGTATCCAAGCATTTCTATGACTGTTCCTACAAATTCATCAGCAACATCAATAGTCACAAGTTCAATAGGTTCTGTGCGTTTTCCTTCAAGCTCCCGATAAATAACTTTGGGTGTGGAAACCTGGAATTCAAAACCTTCACGGCGCATATTTTCAATCAGGATTGAAAGCTGAAGCTCGCCGCGCCCTTTTACAATAAATTCATCTCCGTTTTCCGTGCCTTCGACCTTGATGCTGACATTGGTTTGAAGTTCTTTCTGCAACCTGTCCCAGATATTTCTGGAAGTGACATATTTGCCATCTTTTCCCGAAAAAGGGGAATCGTTCACACGGAATGTCATGGAAAGGGTAGGGGCATCGATCTCGATGATCGGAAGCGGTTTCGGATTATCTTTGCATGCAGCTGTTTCTCCAACATCGACCCGTTCCATTCCGGCTAAAGAAACAATATCTCCGGCATACGCTTTTTTTGTTTCTGTCTTTTTCAATCCTTCATATTGGAAAATTTTGGTGATCCGATAGAGCAGTCTTTCTCCATCACGCTTGAGTAATACGACCTCTTCACCCTGGCTCACAGTCCCGTTTGTGATCTTTCCGGTTCCGATCTTTCCGAGATAATTATCATACTCGATGGCTGATACAAGCATTTGAAATGGTTTGGATACATCGCCTTCAGAATCTTTCACTCTGTGTATGATGGTTTCGAATAAAGGGATCAGGTCGTCGTTTTCGTCTTCCAGTTCATACCTTGCATAGCCGTCTTTGCCTGATGCAAAAATAATAGGGAAATCCAGTTGTGCATCATTTGCATGTAAGTCGCAGAAAAGGTCGAACACCATCTCAAGAACCTCAGCAGGACGTGCATTGGGTCTATCTATTTTATTGATGATCACGATCGGGTCCAGCCCTAATTCCAGGGATTTTTTCAGTACATATTTTGTTTGTGGCATCGGACCTTCAAAAGCATCGACCAGAAGCAGAACAGAATCCACCATTTTCATGATGCGCTGGACTTCTCCGCCAAAATCGGCATGTCCGGGTGTATCAACAAAATTTATCTTATAGTCTTTATAGTTAAGAGATGCATTTTTGGAAAAGATAGTGATGCCGCGTTCTCGTTCCAGATCATTGCTGTCCATCACGCGATCGGTAATGTTCTCGTTCTCTCTGAAGATGCCGGACTGCCTGAGAGCTGCATCCACCAGAGTGGTTTTGCCATGATCAACATGAGCAATAATAGCGATATTTTTAATTTTTCTCATTATTTTTCGTTTCTTGATTATTTCTTTTGCTACAGGTTACAAAAAAGTAGCCTTATCAAAATCCGGTGGTTATCGAGTCAATGTATTTGAGGGGATTAGTAGGAAAAGTAACGCAAGATTCCGATCTTGCGTACTCAACATCGGAATATTGAGTTACACCATTAACCAGTTGTAAAGATAAGTTGGGTTAAAGGATGAGATTCGCGTTCAGAAAGCACAACGAAACAAGATTTAAGGTAAAAAGCTTAGTTCAAGTAAATTTTTACCTGATAATCACATCACAATACTTTTCAAAAATATGTTATGCTAATCTACTTTCTCGTTATATATTACTTGTCCAATTTCATTGAATTTTGGAATACCAAAAAATTGAAAAAGAATAATGGACTTGTTTTGATTTGAATCAACACCATACTTTAAATTTGTAATATATTCCCTGAGATATAATGTAATTTCTTGTACAAAATCCTCATTACAAGGATTAGTAATTAAAACAGGTACATCATATATTTTTAAATTAGGATAAACTTTTGTAGCATTGGAAGGCTTAACCGTAAAATAACCAGATTCATTCAGCATATTATTTAGATCTCTTATAATATAGCTTGTATTTATATTACGATTAATAAAACCGAAATTAAACTTAATATCTTCAAATTTTAACTCATATTTATATTCAATAACATTTTTTAGGGAAATTAGTCGATCAATAATTTTGTTTTTTAATTCTGGAGCTAACGATTTATAAATATCACTCTCGATCTGTTTTTCTAACTGATCAATCCGTTTATCTTTCTCCTGAATATCACTTAAATATCGGTCAATTCTATTTAATAAATCTTCATTCTTATCCAATAATTTTGAATTCTCATTCAGCAGCAGATTATATTTAATCACATAATTGTCATAGTTTTTTTTATTATCATAATTCTGACCAAGAAGTGATAAATAAGTTCCTGTAGAGACTAAAATTATTGCACATATAATCATAATTACTGATAAAACTTTCTTGAAAGCTTTTAAATTTAGAAAGTATTGTCCAAATGTTGAGAAAATGGTTCCCAAGCCGATTAATCCGATTCCTACTAACGTTAATAAATGCATAAGACTCCTTAATGAATATTTAACAAATATATATTATCACTACTGTCCTATCTTTGAGAGGTAAGTTTTTTTGAAAGTCTTATTATAACTGGCTATAATAGCCGAAGAGGAATTTATTGATTTGAAATTGTTTTCCGTATTCATTGCTATTAAAATCTTTGAGGTAACGCATGAATACAGGAAAAACAATTTTTTCTCAGATAATGTATTATTTTCCCAAATATGATTTTGATAGACTTGTTGAGAAGTATAATGGTAACTACAAATCATATCGTTTCAGTTGTTGGGATCAATTTTTATGTATGTGTTTTGCTCAGTTAACTTACAGAAGTAGTTTACGTGATATTGAAGCCTGTTTAAATGCACAATTCAATAAACTCTACCATATGGGAATTAGGGGTAATGTAAGCAGGACAAATTTAGCCCGTGCAAATGAAAACAGGGATTGGCGGATTTATGCTGAGTTTGCACAAAGATTAATTTCTTATGCGAGGAGACTATATAAGGATGATGACTTAATAGCAATAGACTTGAGAAACACAATCTATGCTCTTGATTCCACAACTATTGATTTATGTTTATCTCTTTTTCCATGGGCAAGGTTCAGGAGAAGGAAAGGTGCAATAAAGATGCATACACTGTTGGATATTAGAGGTTCAATACCCACATTTATTGAGATTACAGATGGTTCTGTTCATGATGTAAATATACTGGACATTTTGGTTACAGAGCCTGGTTCATATTACATAATGGACAGAGGATATATCGATTTTAAACGCCTCTACCTCATGAATAAATGTTCGGGTTATTTTGTCATTCGAGCCAAAAAGAACTTTAAGTTCAGAAGATTGTATTCAAACTCAATTGATAAATCTATGGGTTTAAGGTGTGACCAAACAATAAAACTTATGGGTTATTATCAACTGGCAGACTATCCTGATAAGTTGCGACGAGTGAAATACTTCGACCAGGAGACTGGAATCACATTTGTGTTTCTGACTAATAATTTTGAAATTACTGCTTTAACGGTTGCGGAACTTTATAAGAACAGATGGAAGATAGAGTTATTCTTTAAGTGGATTAAACAACATTGAAAGATTAAATCATTTTACGGTACTTCCATGAATGCGGTAAATACTCAAATATGGATCGGAATCTCTGTTTATGTCATGATTGCAATAATGAAGAAGTTGCTCAAAATAAGGGCAAGTCTTTACAAAATTCTACAAATAGTAAGCGTGTCTGTTTTTGAAAAAATGCCCATTTCTCAACTACTTACAGAATCCAATTACAAAACCGAACAGCCCCACGACCCTAACCAGCTCATGCTATGGGACTTAAGATAGGACACTAGTGATATATTATATTAAGTCAAGTATTCTTTGTTGAGATAATAATCTATGAAAATAACGCTCGATATCTTCCCTCCTCCCTTTTCCGCATTCTTTGATAAATAATCAACTCAAATCAAACTTCACCTATCATATTTCCGGAGGTTTCATGCTCTGTATCAACATTCGTATGCGTGAGTACATTCTGAGCAAATATAACACATCTCCTCCCGATTTGTTTATTGAAACTGTTTTGTGTTTATCTCAAGTTTAAATTGGTTAGACAGCAGAAATAGCTTCTATTAATTTCAGTTTTAGGTCTTCCGAATAGTCATTCTCGTAAACAACGGAAAATATCAATTCACGCAGTAATTCTTTAGAAATCCTGCCGGCAGCAAGCTGGTAGGAGATCATTTCCATTTTGAAGAGGAATCGTTGCGCAGCATCGAGGAGACCGTTTTTGAGTAAAAACATTGAACCAAGTGTGATTGCTATACGCTTATTGCCATCAATAAAGCAGTGGCTTTTATTTGCAATAAAAAACAGGTGAGTAAGTTTATCGATGAAATCAGGATAATAATCATCATTTTGGATATGTTCCAATGCACATTCGAGAGAAGCGGTATTAATTATTTCTGTGCTTCCTCCACCGCTGGCTTCAACAGTCTTTTGGTGAATTTGAATAACTTCTTCGATCCCTTCAAAGTAGACTATAGGCATTATTCATTTTCTTTCAGGCGTTTGAAAACATCTTTAGCATTTTGAAGTTGTTTTTCAAATTCAACACTTTGCTCACCCAGGAATCTTTCGAAATCCTGTGGTGAAACAGAGTGAATATATTCTTCCAGCTTTCGATGTACAGCATCCCGAAAATTTAAGTCTCTGGAGGACATTTTTATGCGAGCATCTTCGATGTGTGGTTTCTGCATCGGGTGTTGAGCGAAAGTCTTAAACAATTCGTCCGTTTCAAATGGGCTTAATTTTCTATGTAACTTATCTGATTTCTTTCTTATTTCATAAGCAAGACCTGTTTCGAATGAAGCAATTAAGTTCAAAATTTCGGAATACATCGTATCTCTGGCATTTTCTTTTTCTTTCATCTTCAGGATTTGTTTATACTCTTTGGAATTTTCGCGAAAAATGTAGAGATAAATTTTATCAGTGTAATATGCATATTTGTAATTTCCCATTTGAACGCATTCACTTAGGGCAGAAGTAAATTCCTTACGGTACTTGCTTTCTCGAATGGCTACAGGCAAATAGTCAGCATCCCTTCTGTTAATATATTTGGTGCCACCACCAGTTTTTTCATTAATAGTTTGAATAACTATATCCAGTATCTTAGAGCGCAGATGTTGAGCTTTTTCACTTTCCTTTAACAGCATACCCAAGTTTAGAAATGAGCGGAAATTGAACAGCCCGAGGATTGTTGTTTTGGTCGCCTTATCAATGAGGTGACCAAACTCTAACTTAAATTCTTGTAGTGGTTTACCTCGTATTAAAATGTAACCATTGTGTTTTAACTCTTTTTCATTTGCTGATAAATACCTGTCTATTGTTGAGATGTCTATTTCATAGAAATCCGCAACCATTTTTTTTGTGAAGCGGTATTCATCCTGAAAAATCATTCCTGGAAAACCTATGTACTGTTGAATTCGTTCCACAGCAAAACGGTTGTTAAGAATGTTTTGTCTTTGAATATCAGACTCGATCAATTTACTCATATATTACTCCAAAATATCTTTTTCTCATTTCGCATTTTATTCTTCAAATACAAAATTATACAATTTTATTTTCTTTAGTAAGATAGAACTCTGATCGACAAACAGAATCTGCTATGTAAAATACGTGCTAATTACTTTC
>CAYUTH010000083.1:0-10097 GCA_964447485.1 uncultured Candidatus Cloacimonadota bacterium
ACGAATAAAACTCAAGAGACTATATCCGACTATTGAGTGTTGACATGACACTAGTAACGATTTAGGTAATAAATCTTTGAGTTTATATATTTGTTTTATTGCAGAAATGAAATCTGTAAATGGTTCGAAAACTAGAGGCTTCGGGGTACCATTTCTTTAGCTCACGGATGAGTGCAGATTTACAAGGATATAAAAACAATAATAATAAAATCACAAGTCGCTCACAAAGGGAACGTCCATTGTAACTCAACATTCCGATGTTGAGTTCGCAAGATTGGAATCTTGCGTTACTTCTTCTTCAACTTATACATCGTCCTGATCAGGAATGAGGAATCATCCTTCATCTGGCTTAAAAGTTCAATACTCTTTGGAGTATCTGCAAGCAGAAATCCTCTTGCAACAATTACCCTGATGCGTTCTGAGGGAGAATCCATATAATTTTTCAGAATCAAGACCGCTTTTCCTGTTTTCATATTTCCAAGCGATGAGAGTACACTCGGTACGTACATCTTTTTATTAAGCATTGCAGAGAGAGAGTCAATAAAAGTGGAATCACGCAGCTCGCCAATAAGTGCAAGTGAATTTTTCACAACAACACTATCTTCGTCAGCGAGTGCTTGTGGGAGATACGAACCAAACTCGGCAGATTTTTTTGCAAATTCCAAAATAGCCCTGTACTCGAGTGATCCCTTTGTATCCAGTTTATTTTCAAAGATATATTCTGATGCTTCCATATCTCGTTTCAGTAAAATTTCTGCAGCGAAAGCAACCCTTTTTGCACTGCTTCCCACTCCCCATTCGGAAGCAATAGAGAATATTTCCTTTATTGAAGCAAGCGAATCAACCGTTGCTGCATCCTCTTCTGCCTTCTCTTCCATTGCAGGTTTCTCCTCGGCAACCATGAGTGTATCCCACCCCACTCCATAAGTGCCGTATGACCATGTTGCATCGTTTTTATGATTCTCATGATATCCACTTGTGTCCGATGAGATCGGGTAGATGTCTGTTCCTCCTGTATCAAGAAAAATGCCGATACTTCCGGTATTTCTTGCAGTATTCGCATAACCGAAGTTGCTGGAAACATTCCTCTCGTATCTGTCATCACCACACACATCGAGGAATAGAGCAACCGAGTTGGTCAATCCCAAGCCATTCCCACCCTCAACGGAATAAATATCATTTCCTTTTCTATCGATAAGGTACCCGACGGCATAATCATGTGCCGCTCCCTGCCCGGGTCCGTGCTTGGAATAATAGTGATCCTCGCCTTCTTCATCATACAGAAATCCTCCAGCAAGATGAATGCCGCTCCCCTGCGGATAATACACGGCAGTGTAAAAATCATTCCCTTTTTTATCTATGATGATGCCGAGTGCATACCAGTAGGCAACTGCCTGGCTATACACTGCTCCCTGATAAACATCATTACCGGTTTGATCATACAGTACCCCAATACCGCCGCCGAGGTAGGGACGCACACCAAAGCCAAATCCCTGGGACAAAGCCCTGTGATCGAAAGGTGCAAGCGGAACATGCAGATACTTTCCGCCAGCATAATACATATCGCTTCCATCAATGTCAATAAGGAATCCGGCTGCAAGAGGACCTGCAAAACCTTCACCCAACTCGGTCGTGGAATAATGATCACAACCATTTTCATCAATAAGCAGGTTCAAACCAAATGTCGCAGCTGCGATGCTGTTCAATCCACCCTCATAAATATCATTTCCATCCATATCGTGCGAAAGGAGATACCCAAAAAATGAACTGAGTGTATAATCATCTCCATAATACACATCATCCCCCATCATATCACATGAAATCCCAATTCCTGCGAACACATGGAATAGATTGCCTATTGTGTCATTCCGATAAGTATCGTTGCCCTGCTTGTCGAATACCCAATAAAATGGATGTTGCCAATCAGTTTTTATCGGCGCGGCATACATATCATTGCCTGCAGGGTCGAGAATAAAAGAACATTGTTGTTCATACCTGTCGGCATTTGGGGAGCCGATGCACATCATACCAAAAGGAGAATTGTGCAGTAACACTTTTTTATTTGAAAATGTAATTGAGGGTAAGTTCTCCTGCAAAATATCAAAACCCATTTGTGAAATGTGTGCTGCGTACATGAGTGACGGAAAATCGATTTTCTCAATGATCGGGATTATATCCTCTTCAATGCTTAAGCTATCATATACTGCTATATTGTTCACTTTATAAAACTCATCGTAACGAAGCGAATCTTCCTCTTCCTGCCAGAAAGAATAGCAAAGGTAGGTGAGCATATCCTTTTCTTCCGGTGATATTTTTTCCCATGCTTTTTTGTAAAAATGATCTGTAAATTCCCACACATATTCAACATAACCAAATATGTCTTTTGCGTCGCGCACATTATTTTTATAATAATTCTCCAACAAAGTATTATCAAATGAATCTACCCAGCCAGCTTGAAATAATATATCCGCATACGCGCAGATCATTTCAGACGGATCGTGCTTTGCACACAGAATTTCTGTCTCATCTACAAATTTTGGGAATTGTAGTGGATTATTTAGAATATCGATCACGATCGGAAGCTTAAATTTTGTATCCCGTGCCCAGTCTTTCAAAAAATTCAGTGATTGAAGTGACATATCATTTTGCTCGAGAAGTGTTTTCATGAGCCCGATTTCTGTTTCATTCAGCACCTCTGCATTTAGAGAGAATGTAATACATAGTATAATTAAAATACAAATATAAATTTTATTTTGGATCATTTTAATAAAAATATTTAATTACTACGCAACACACGTTTAACAAATTTCAATTTATCTCTCTTTATCTGTAATGGACTTCTCAAATCTATCCAGAAATGAGTTAGAGTAATACAGTTATTTTTTCTTTTATTCTTTGAAGTAAATTTAGCTGTTTTCGCCCTATAATACTCAGTACATAGTAAATCTTCATTATGCCATTCAATCTCACATGATGTTATTTTTATTAAGTTAGAAATCCACCTATTGACTTCATTAAGCCAGTAGTGAAAATTATTTTGTTGTATATATGCAATCATGGCTGAATGAGATAATCTCTTTCCATGAATTTCTTTCTTAAAACGTTCTATACCACCTGATTTGCCGGATGGAGAAAACACATATTCTTTTTTTCTTCCTGATCCGGGTGTGGGAAGACGTTTTGCTTCAACACAAAATATTGCTGTATCCTCTCCATCGAGATAAAAACCTAAATCACAATGAGGGCTCTGACCACTGGAGGTGTCTTCGACATATTCTTTTGTGAGATTAAAAGTTGAAAGTTCCACTTTTAAAAAAGGGTTCAAATACATTTCAAGCTTTTGAGTTATCCCTATTTCGTTGAAAATATTTGGGTAATCTGAGAAGTATTTTATAACAAATCCGCTAAGATGGTTTTCTAAGAAAGCAAGTAATGCAATAATATGTGCTGAAGGTTCAGGTCCTTCAATTTTTCCAATACTGTTGGATTCAATAATATTTAACACTTTTTAGAAGCCTTGATGAATAAAATCAGCAACTGTCTCATCGGCATCACGAATAGCAATGGACCTTAACCAATAACGTAGTTGTTTGGGTTTGATGAGATAAATGATGTTTTTGTCATAAATCCTGATAACCCGGTTTATTCTCAGTGTGGGAGTATGATGATACCTGATCAATTCCTGCAAATGACTTTCAAGCTTCTCTTCATCTGCGGCAAGTTCATCCAAGTCATCTTCGGGGGTTTCACCGAAATAGAAGGGGAAGCAAATGAACGATGTTGTTATAATTGGCTCTTCAGAATGAAAATTTTTATAAACTGAATTCAAGACCCTAATAAAAGTCTGTGCAAAATCACTTAGATGAAGTTTATCCTTATACGTTATTTCTTTTAGAATTTTCGATTTTTCTCCAAATCTTAATAGGTCTAACTGATTATTCAATGTATCATAAATTATAATTTTTTCATATGAACTCAATTCAACATCTTTTATATATGGTAAATTTTCTATGTCTTTCACTAATATTGTCGAGTATGATTTACTTAAAGCTGCTCGTTGGCTTGTACATAAAATTTGAAATTTATAAAATTCATAATTCTTATTCAGATCCGCAGATATTTCACGTAACAATTCAGGCTGTCGAGCATAAAAAGTAGCTGTTTCACTTTTAAGATCCTTTTCAATTACTTGCTCTGAGTCTTTGATAATTTGATTTTTCATTTTAAAAGAACCGATATTTTGCTTTATCAGTAATTTCGGATACTCTGTAGATCCTTTACATAAAAAAGTACTTAACTTGCTATAGTTCTTTCTGTAATCAGATACTACTCTATTAATTCGATTTCCACCCATAAGATTACATTTAAATACAAAGTTATTAGTTAATAAGCTATTTAAAGAAAAAGAAAAACAATCATAGCTATCAATTTCGAAATAAAGTTTCTCTTTTGACGGCTTTGTTCTTTTTACCACTATATGATTTATTGAACCATTGGTTGTTTTACTATTATTTAATATGAAGCATGCAGTCGCAACCGTTGCAGATGGAAATAATACTCTTCTTAATGGAGTGAAATCAAAAATCTCTTTTACGTAGTAATTGGTAAAAAAATAATCTCTATATTTATAATAATTTCGATATAATAATGTCTCTGATGGCATTAACAAACAAATATTACCTTCTGGTTTTGCTAATAAAACAGATTGCTCTAAAAAAAGCTGGGAAATTCTATGCGACTTAGGCGTTTCAGGTAATTTATGTTCAATCCTTTTCTTTTCAATTTCTAATGAGTTAGAAGTATGTTTAGCAATAAAGGGTGGATTGCCAATAACAAGATCAAAGGATTTCAGTAATTCATTATATCTATTTTGTTCGTTAAGAATGACTGTAAAAAAATCTTTCTCGAATAAATTATTTTCCGTTAAATCGTCAAATTTCAAATCGCGAATTTTTTTAGGAGAAAGCTGATCACAGAGAGCAATAGTAAGACTGAAAGCAGCCAATTCAATAGATTCTCTTTGAATATCAATTCCGTAAATACTATTTAATAAAATTTCCTGTAAAACCTTAATAGATGGATTGTAATCTTGATTCTTTAATTTCCATGCCTGCACTAACCGCTTAAAAGCAGCAACCAGAAATACACCCGAACCACACGCAGGGTCAATTACCCTGAAATTTGTATTTTTGTTGATCAAATCCTCTAAAGGCATACTTTGATCAATAAGGAAATCTACAAGGAAGGGAGGAGTATAAACAACACCAGCTACTTTAGGCATAAATTCTTCATAAATACTACTTATCAATTCAATAGGGAGATAATTAAATGAGTACAATTTCCAAATATATATTTGCTTTTTATCATCTGAATAGCCGTCAAAAGCTTCTATAAATAGAGATAAATCTTTATTTTTAAGTACATCTATTTCTGTTTGGCTTAGTGCAAAAATATTGCCATTGAAGTCTTCTTCAAGTTGTTTAAATAGATCAATTATGGCGCCATTCTTTTTTAGAACAGAAATAAAACTATCGTCAGATCCAGAATATTTTTGAAAAAATCCATTCTGAAATATTCTATTGTCTTCTTCATCTGTTCTTTCTTCAAGATACTTTACTAATATTGAGCGTAGAAGTAACTTCTGATATAATGGTTTTGCTTTATCCTGAGTTAGCGAGCGATCATTTTTAACCATCTCATCTAACATATCCTTAAGCTTTCTTAGTAATATTTCGTAAGGACTATTTTTAAAATTGAAATATTTTTGGTAGTCCTTCTCATCCCAAAAGCTACCATTATCCAGTTTTTTGGCAGAAAAGATTTTATTTTGTGCAAGGTTAGCAAATTCAATGGATTTTATTGTAGAGAAACGATAGGAATCATCCTTGTATTGAGGTTGTTCATAACCATTGATTATATTAACTTCCGTTTGAGTGAAAGCGTAGATTAAAGGAATTTTGCCGGTTAACCAAATGTTTTTAACCGTTTCACCAAAGTTTTCAGGAAGTTTTATGTCAGTAGAGAAATCAAATATATAAGCTTGGGCAAGTGGTGGGCGTGCTTCTTGTACGAATTTCCTAAAATATATATATGATACATCTGGGAATAATTTTTTTGTTTCTTGTAATGTTATATTTATATATGGATCAACCTGATCCGAATTAATTTTATAAAGATTATGGTTTTCAACAAAATCTAAATCGTTTAATGCTTTCTGAAACTGTCCTTTCATATTGTTATTTGACCGTTATTATATAATTTATGTCAACTTCTTGGTTAGGCTTCTAATTACGCTTTATTAGCAAAGAGAAAATTCATTTAGATCCACTCTAATAATTTGATATTTACGATAATTGTATGATATCACAAAATTTCTCTTATCACTTTTGAAAATCCGCTGCTCTGGTTTGATGCAGTGTTTTTATAATTCTTTTTCATTTCATCAGGTGCATTCTCTACGACATAGCTATGCGCTGTCCACTCAAGAAGCTCAATATCATTGTAGTCATTTCCAATGCTAAAGGTGTTTTGCTGCGAAATATCGAGATGTGCACAGAGCCATTCTGCTGCATGTCCCTTTGAAACATTCTTCGGGAATATCTCAATCCACAGAGACGTATGATCGATTGGGGAGGTCGTTCTTATCACTCTTAAATCCGGTAATGATCTTTTTATGATCTCAAATTTTGCCACATCACCGGAAATAACTGCGATCACTTCCGACGCTTTTTCCAGTTTAGCACCATCTGATGTAAGTGGTATTCCGCAATTGCTATAATATGAGAATCTGCGATCAAAATCATGATTCTCATCGTTTATTTTTTTATAATGAAATTTGTGATTATCCGGCACCGGCTTGTGGATCATATAGTCAATAGTGTGAAGCTCGAGCACTTTTCTGATACTTTCGATCTCATGGCTGACAAGAAAATGGGAGCAGAGGATTTCTTTTGTGTTCCAATTCATGATTCCCACGCCGCAGGAAAAGATCACGTAATCGAAATGTGGAAAATCATCATCAAATACCCGGCTAAGCGAATAGGGCGATCTGCCTGTTGCAAGAACACGGAAAATCTTTTTTTTGCCAAGCTCCTCCAAAGCGGCAATATCTTCAGCGCTTATAGTTTTATCATGCCGGAGCAAAGTGCCGTCGAGGTCTGCAAAGATGATTTTACAATTTTTCATTTTTTTGGATATCTCTATAATTTTGATACATTTCATATGTACAATATCTTTGTAAATAAATTTGACCAAAAGCACTCGGGTTCAGAAAGTGGGCGAAGCAATTGAGAAGGATAAGAAGAATGGATGTCGAGCATATTCGAAAGGTAGATAAGTGGCTTGGAATTCCAATGTGTGGGGTTTTAACGATTCTTCACAAAATTCGTACACTTTTCAAGCCGTCACCGAAAAAGCCGGTGCAACCAAAAAATATTTTGTTTGTTGAGCTTTCCGAAATGGGCTCTGCAATACTCGCATACTCTGTTCTGCAAAAAACAAAAGAGCTCTTCCCGGATTCAACAATATATTTCCTTATTTTTGAAGAGAACAAAGAGAGTGTGTCTATTACCGGTGCTATTCCGGAAGAAAATGTGCTCACTATCGATTGCTCGAATTTCTCACGATTTATATCTTCTACTCTTTCAGTGCTGAGGACATTCCATAAAATCCCGGTCGATACATATATTGATATGGAACTTTTTTCCCGAGCGACCAGCATTATCTCATATCTTTCAGGCGCACATAACCGGGTGGGATATTACAAATTCCACATGGAGGGATTGTATCGTGGTAACTTCCTCACGCATAAAGTAACCTACAATCCACATCAGCATATTTCCTATAATTTTTTCAATCTTCTGTACTCCCTCATTGCTCCTTTTGATGAGTATCCAAAACTTAAAAAGCACGTTGAAGATAACCCCTATGTGCCGCATATTACATCCACAAACAATGCGAAGAAAAGCATTCTCTCAAAATTACAAATAGAAAATCCGGAAATAAGGGAAGATTCAAAACTCATAATATTTAATCCCAATGCAGGAATACTTCCCATACGTGCGTGGTCCCTGGAAAAATACTCCGAGCTTGCAAAACGGCTGGTTGAATTAGAAGATACATTCATCATCATTATGGGAGTGAAGGATGCATCAAAAGATGCCATGATAATTCAGAAAGGATCTCCGGACAGGATAGTTGACCTGACCAATAAAACGACATTGAGGGAAATCATAGACCTCTTCAATATCTCCAATGTGCTTGTGACCAATGATTCCGGACCTGCTCATTTTGCGAGCTTGACGCCGATTACAAACATAGTTTTCTTCGGACCCGAAACACCAAAATTGTACGGACCTCTTGGTGAAAATTGCCATGCGTTATATACTGATTTCGGCTGCAGTCCCTGTGTGAGTGCATTCAATCACAGAAAAACTACCTGCAAAGATAATCAATGTGTACAAGCAATTTCTGTTGATACTGTGTATGATCTTGTCGTGAAAAACTTATAGCACCCAATTCATTTAATGACCATTTTTTTATTCGAAACTCCACTTCTATGAAGTGGTAACATCCACTTTTTATGGCATTTACCGGAATAGATCTTACACGCGGAAACCTCATTAAAAACTTGGTGAAGCTCTCACTACCAATTATGATTTCCAATTTTCTGCAAATGTTCTACAATCTGACTGATGCTTTCTGGCTTGGAAAATTGGGTGAACATGCCCGTAATGCGGTTTCTGTGGCGGGACTTGCCTTCCCGCTCATCTTCTTCCTCTCTTCGTTCGGTTTTGGTTTTGTTATAGCCGGCACCTCTCTGATCGCCCAGTACAAAGGCGCTAATAAAATGGAAAAGATGAAAGAGGTCGTCGGACAATTCGTGCTGATCATCGGGATTTTTTCAATTTTCTTTATTGCAGTTGGGTTACTTTTCATCAATGATATTCTCCACCTTCTTCAAACTCCTGAAGAGATATTCGCCCTGGCAAAGCAGTTTATAACCATCATCCTTATGGGAATGATATTCATGTTTATATTTCTCTCATATCAGAGCTTTTCCCATGGGCTTGGAGACACGATCTCTCCGATGAAAATTCAGATCATTTCTGTGAGTTTGAACTTAGTACTCGACCCACTTATGATATTCGGAATAGGATTTTTTCCGAGAATGGAAACAGTCGGTGCAGCATGGGCAACGCTCATTTCACGAGGTGTTGCTGCGGTTATAGCAGTGATATTTCTCTTCAGAAAAACTCCCTATATTATCCCAAAATTACCTGGGATCAAACCTGCAAAAGAAATGCTGATGAGAATATTACGGATCAGCATTCCCGCCTCTCTTGCGCAGTCCATGACCAGTTTCGGATTCATTATACTTCAGGGATTTGTCAACTCATTCGGTACTATTGTGATGTCTGCGTATGCGATCAATAATCGTCTCGTCAGTTTCTTTATGATGCCTGCAATGGGAATCAGTAACGGGCTTGCTTCTATAATCGGGCAAAATATTGGCGCTCAAAAGATCAAGAGGGCAGAGAATAGTGTCACTGTAGCTTTTCTGCTTGTCTGCGCGATTATGTTCACCGGAAGTCTGCTCGTGTATTTATTTGGCGGTTCAATCACACAATTCTTCATTAATGATCCTCAAGTTATAGAGGTGGGTAGAAGAATGTTCAAGGTGACACCAATTGCTTCGTTTATTTTCGGTATTTTATTTGTGTTTATCGGCGTCTTTAATGGAGCCGGTCATACGAAACCGGTCATGCTGCTTAATATCGGACGACTCTGGTTTATCAGAATCCCTCTTGTGTATATTCTTTCGGGCACTGTTCTTAATATTGCATTCCTCAAAGGCAGTTTTCTCTACCCTATACTCTTTCGTCTCTCACTCCCGCTTTCAATGTATCCTTATGAGTCACTCTGGTGGTCAATGGTAGTGAGTAATACCATTTGCAGCATAATCGCATATATGATCTATAAACGAGGAAGCTGGAAAGTACCTCAGATAGCTACATAAAGTTCACATTATGCATTTAAACAATCATGCATACCCCCAGAAATTGAGTGAAGATTTTGTTGGAGTATTATGGATAAAG
>CAYUTH010000084.1:0-3592 GCA_964447485.1 uncultured Candidatus Cloacimonadota bacterium
CATTTTTTTTCTCCTTGATTTTATTAGACACTCTAAAGAATTTGAAGTTATTTATCAGTTTGCTATTGTAAATGTCAACATTTTTGATGATTATAAAATTGTACTTCATGCGTAGATAAAACAGCGCTTTGCGAAAGCTATGGACCTTTCGCAAAGTTAATTCTTTATACTTCTCTAAACTTTACGAATTTCGGGATAAGTCCGCACACCGGCGGAACCTTTCGCAAAGGAACGGTCCTAAGAAAGAGAGTCTGCTATGATCTTTTCTTCAGCTTTCCTAATATGAGCAACTGCATAGAAATGTGCAATGATACCTGAAATGCAATACGAGATTGTTATTCCGATGAATGCACCTTGTATTTGGAGTATCTGCGCTCCGAGATACGCAAGTGGTATATAGAGTACAAACATCTGAATCGTGACTAATCCCGCTGCATGAAATGGTTTTTGTAGTACATTGAGAGAAACATTAGACAGGAGAAGCACTCCCTGCAAGCCGTACCCGAAAGGTACAATTGAAAGGTATTTTATGATCGTTTCTGTAACCATGGGGTCTTTATTGAAAATGCCGGCTATGGGTCGGGCAAAAATAAAGAGAACAATAAAAGTTCCGAATCCCCATATGAGAGAGAATAATTCAGCCAGACGAAGTCCTCTTTTTACCCGGTCAAATAATTTTGCGCCAAGGTTCTGCCCTATAAAGGGTCCAAATACCGAAGAGAGAGCACGTATGACAGCAAGAGCAAAGAACTCAATCCTGGAAGCAACACCGAAACCTGCAACTGCTTTAGGTCCATACGCGGATATGATCCTCGTCATAACACCGACTGAGATGGGTAATATCATGCGAGCACCTGCAATGGGAACGCCGATGAAAAGAATGGATTTCCACGATGCCAATATTTCCCGGAAAGGAGTTTTCTCAAATGTGACCATTCTGTCTCTGCGAACCAGCACCCACGTAGCAGCTACAGAAGCACTGAAACGGGCAATAACAGTCGATATTGCAGCACCCCGAATTCCAAGAGCGGGAAAAGGTCCCAAGCCGAAAATGAGCATTGGATCCATAATAAAGTTCATGATGACTGCCACGATCATTATCGCACTGGGGGTTTTCATATCTCCGGTTGCCCTGATCGCATTATTGCCGACCATTGGAATGAGTACGAAGAACATGCCGTAATACCAGATACCCATGTATTGCTTGATAAAGGGAAGTACCTGCGGCGTAGCGCCGAGAAGTTTAAAGAGCGGACCAATCGTGGAAAGCCCGATGATCACAAAGATAAAAACGAGTACTACAGCGAGCAACAAACCGTCTGTGGTAATTCGCCGGACCTTATAGGTGTCACCTTCTCCAATAGCGCGGGAGATAATTGCAGAAGCACCCATTCCCACTCCGAGTGCGATGCTGTTGACAACAAGGATGATGGGAAAGGTAAAGCTGAGTGCTGCAAGTTGTGTGGCTCCCAACTTTCCCACAAAAAAGGTATCAACAAGGTTGAATGCAACCATGCCGAGCATGCCCACTATCATCGGGGCAGTAAGCTTGATCAGGAGCTTGCCGATAGGACCATCAATAAGTTTTGCTTTGGTATTCTTCATCTATTTCAACTTTCCTGAGGAATTGAAAAAGTGAGATATTTTTCGTCAAGCAAATGAGAAAAACTTGAAAAGAAATGTGAAGAAAAGAAATTCTAATATAAAGAAAGAAGGTGCTATGCGAGAGATATTAAATCCTTATAAGAAGTATGAAGGGTACAATTGCTTCGGGTGTGCGCCGGGCAATGAGTGCGGTTTGCAGATGACGTTTTATGAAGATGGTGATGAAATTGTCTCAAAATGGGAGCCGAAAGATTTTTTCCAGGGCTACCTCAAAGTGCTGCATGGGGGAATACAATCTGCTCTTATTGATGAGATAGGAAGCTGGGTTGTTTTGATAAAGGGAAGAACCTCAGGTGTCACTTCGAAGTTGGAAGTGAAATTTAAAAAAGCGGTGTATGTGAATAAGGGTACAATAACTCTTCGGGCAAAACTTCATGAAAAAAGGCGAAATCTTTACACTGTATATGTCCGGCTTTTCGATGCTGAAAACACGCTTTGCACGGAAGGGTATGTCACCTATTTCACCTTTTCAAAAGAGAAGGCAGAGAAGCACTTCTACTTTCCTGATTATGAGGAGTTCTTCAAAGATTAATCGAGTTCTTTCTCGCTGAATTTCTCAACCTGGTAAATATAGATTTCTGTGTTCGGGTCTTTATAGGCATCTCTCGGTAAACCTGCTTTGTGAGCGCAGAGATTTTCCAGGAATGTCACTCTGTCCCATCCGGTTTCAGTGGCAACCTGAGGAAGGAATACACCGCTTTGCCAGCCCTTTTTTATCCATACGCCGTCAATGCCCATGCGTATCTGCTTCCAGTCTGTAATTTGTTCCATAGGCGTAAGCACAGAGATTTCAATAGTGATATCCTTGAGTTCTTTTTCTTTCACTTTTGGGAAACGCGGATCTTCACACGCTGCAGAAACAGCCATCTCAGACACGGCTTTATAAAGGGGCATCTGCGCATGCATATGTCCGATACAGCCACGCAGGTCGCCAAACTCATTCAAGGTCACAAACACAGCTCGCTCTTCAATAAGTTTTTCATCATCCGGTTCTTCGGGCTGCATTTTCTTTCCATTCTCAAGATAGAAGGTGATACTTTTTCTGGCAAGATCAAGAAGATACTTTTTTTCTTCAGCCGAATACACTGACTGTTGCGTATCTGTCTCTTTTTTCTGTATGCTGCATTTGGACTCTGGAAAAACGATCGAAGAATAGCCCACAATATGAGATGAGTATTTGTCACCCGTAATATCTGCTGAATTTTGATATGCGAGCATGATCGGTCTGTCTGCACCAAAGTGTTTCATAACTTTCAGAAAGGGATAGATCGCATGAAAGCCGCAAATTTCGCATTTTCCTCTTTCAACTTCCTTCTTGAGTTCTTCGGTGTCCATACTCAGAATGACATCGATCGTGTGACGGTCCATATCCACAGTTTGTTTATATGGATGAAAGTGCGCCATATCAGAGCTGGCAACGAGAGCGATCTTTTTATCCGTATTCTCGAGTATTGAGATGAGTGCATCAGCAAGTGCATCCAGAAGTGAGTGATCAGTAGTTGCAGTCATAATAGGGACAATTTGTGCGTCCGGAAGCTGGTATTGCACAAAAGGAAGCTGTGTCTCGAAGCTGTTCTCCCCCCCGGTGAAAACCTGAGTGATGGACTCAAAATCGGGATTTGCAGCGCACAATTTTTGAGAAATCTCTTTATCAACTTTCGAGGTGCGGATAGGGGATTTCACATTATCACCGCTGTAGATACTGATCTTGCCTGCATTGTAGCGATGGCTTGTGGCAATGATGATAACCGTATCAAAATTTCCATTTTTTAGAAGCGAATATCCATACGCAGCGATAGGTCCGGAATAGGCAAGCCCAGCATGTGGAGAGATGATGCCAAGGGGAACTATATCTCTATTCTTCCCGAGTTCTACATTGTCGAAGAATTTGGTCAGCATGCTTTCCAGTTCTTTTTTTGAGCCGGGA
>CAYUTH010000084.1:3602-9986 GCA_964447485.1 uncultured Candidatus Cloacimonadota bacterium
GGTTTGTTGAAAAAAGCATAAGGCATAAAAATATTCCAATTTTTTCTAACATATGTACCGCCTTTGTATTCTTTTTCTATTCAACCAAAAAAATATGCAAGGAAAATATGAAATAAAAAATATCTGTGTGTTATGTATACTCTGTGGTGATGGTGCCTTATAAAGAAGCAATTCTGTTTGGATACATCTTCATTTTCTCCTTGATGAGAAAACGAAGCAAAAGAATCACCCGCTCATTAAGAAAATACTAAAATTTTATTCGTAAAGCTAAAAGAATAACAACTCGTCCTGAAGACGGGACTCAAACAGTCATTCTTTATCAACGCTTTTCTCACAAAATTTCTAAACGCATTTTCTTACTATGCGGGAAGCAGAAAATAACAATTGAAGGAGGTTATGTAAAAAAAATGCATTACTGGAGGTATTATTGAATTTATATAAGGTATATTATCCCAGCTACTTTTTCTCTGGTTCAATAATGCACAGGATCTCACCCTTTTTTACAGAATCGCCAGCTTTGAAATTTATTACCTTTATCACGCCGTTGCAGGGTGCAGCAAGGTTATTGAACATCTTCATTGCTTCCAGCACGACTACGGTTTCGCCAGCCTTCACCTTATCTCCCACATTCTTTCTATACTCGAATATCATGCTGGGAATGGGAGCTTGCAATGTGCCGGATCTATCTATTTCAACAGTTTTTTTCTTTTCTTTTTTTATCGGGCTTACTCTTGCACCACGTGCGTTCGGGTCAGCTACTTCCACATTAAAATATTCACCATCCACATACACATCAAATGAGCGCACATTGGCAGGTTTGTCTTTATTGGTTTTGGCAGTGAGTTCGCCTGCGAGAGCTTTCCTTAAAATTTCATTTTCCGTTTCAACTTCTTCAAGAGTTTTCGGCTTCACATCATGCGGAACTTCTTCAAGATCATATTTCCACTTGAGAAAGCGCTTGCCCGTAACAGGATAGAGTGCACAGATAATTTCATCATCCAGATTTTTTGCCAATCCCTTAACATCCTCTTTTACTTTGGGAAGTTCCGGTTCCAGCATGTCTCCGGGGCGGGTAGTAATGGGTGTTTCTCCGCGGGGATATCCTTTCAGGGCTTTTTTCTGGACATCTTTATCAATGGGAAGAGTTGTCTTTCCGTACAATCCGAAGCAGAGATCTTTTACCTGTTCCGTAATCTGGGAATATTCACCCTCCTCTTTATCGAAGAGAACATTATTCACTGTTTGAATACCAATGATCTGACTGGTGGGAGTGACCAAAGGAACCTGTCCGAGTTGTTTTCTCACTTTTGGCAGCGCTTCAAACACATCATCGAGTCTGTCTAGCGCATCCATCTGACGTAACTGATTCACAAGGTTGGAAAGCATTCCGCCCGGGGTTTGATGAAGGATCACATTGATATCTATGATGGCATTTTTTGTGTCATCCAGTAGATGTCTGTATTTTGGCGTGATCTTTTCCATTTCTTTATCGATCAGAGCCAATTTTTGTATGTCAAAGCCAGTATCCCTGTTCGTTCCGAAAAGAGAAACAACGAGTGGCTCCACAGCCGGATGAGACGTTCGGTATGCATAAGGGGCCATACACGTATCGACAATGTCCACTCCTGCTTCAATGGCTTTGAAAATTGCCAGATCGCCCATTCCGGAAGTGAAGTGGGTGTGCAGGTGAATGGGGATATCTGTCTGAGCTTTCAAAGCTTTGATGAGGTTGTAAACATCATAAGGTGCGATCAGTCCAGCCATGTCTTTGATGCAGATCGTATCAGCGCCGATTTTCTCGAGTTGCTTTGCTTTTTCCAGATAATAATCCAGATTATATGTTTCGCCGCCCATACGCGGTTCTGTGAGTGAATAGCAGATAGCTCCCTGGAAATGTTTGCCGCTCTTTTTGATGATCTTTACTGCAGTTTCAAAATTCCTGAAATCATTGAGTGCATCGAACACACGGAAAATATCGATCCCATTATCGCTTGCGCGTTGTATGAATGCCTCTACTACATCGTCTGCATAGTTGCGGTAACCTACAATATTTTGTCCCCTGAGCAGCATCGAGAAAGGAGTTTTCTTAATATATTTTTTTAGTGTTCTGATCCTTTCCCAGGGATCTTCATTCAAGAATCGGTGCATGGTATCAAATGTCGCTCCACCCCACATTTCCATGGAATAGAATCCGATCTCATCCATCATCTCAGCTACAGGGAGCATGTCCTCGGTCCTGCCGCGGGTGGCAAAAATGCTTTGATGCCCGTCGCGGAAACTCAGGTCCTGTATCTTGATAGGATTGTCAGCCTTTGGTCGATTGGGCTCATAATTCATCTTTGCCATTTCCAAAATGCCGTGTTTATCAAATTTCATGTATTACTCCTTTATTATGCAAAAGCGCAAAAGCGTAATGCGTTAATCTATTTAATTTTAAAAAAACTCATTATTAAAAATCAATCTATTTAATGCTGTTTCTGCGCTTCCATTCTTCAACGCTTCAACCCATTTGTACGGTTACCATTTCTGCTCTCTTCTTTGCACCCAAATGCGGTTTTGCATGATCAATTTTCTGCCAGCCATTACCCACTGATTCTCGCCTTGTTTGTTATTATCTTCCTCCTGTTTGAGGAATTGCATGACGCCGGCGATGGCAGCTCGAAGTTTGTTATTCTCTTCCATGTCAGTATTATAAGGGTATATTTCCGTGTTTTTTGGGTGGGATATTTTCTTTCTTTGTGTAAAGGATTTCCAGCGCATCGATAAGCCGTGCACGGGTTTCTGAGGGCTGAATGACCGCATCGATATATCCGCGTTCAGCAGCAATGTAGGGATTATTGAAAAGTTCTTCGTATTCCTCAATTTTTTCCTGCCTTGTCGCTTCAGGATCTTTTGATTCTTTGATCTCTTTTTTGTAGCTTCCCACAATATTGACAGCACCTGGAGCGCCCATCACTGCGATTTCTGCAGAGGGCCATGCAAAAAGTGCATCAGCTCCCAGATGTTGCGAACTCATGGCAATATAGGCACCGCCATAACTTTTCCTGGTGGTCACCGTAAGCTTGGGGACTGTAGCTTCGGAATAGCTCCAGAGGATCTTGGCTCCATGACGGATAACCCCGCCCCATTCCTGGTCACAACCGGGCAGATATCCCGGCACATCTACAAAAGTGATAAGCGGAATATTGAAGGCATCGCAAAAGCGTATGAAACGTGCTATTTTATCAGACGCATTGATATCCAAACAACCTGCAAGAAAGAGGGGCTGGTTTGCAATTACGCCCACTGTTTTCCCGTTCAATCGACCGAAACCTATGACTGCGTTTTGGGCAAAAAATTCGTGAATTTCATAAAATTCTCCATGATCGAGAATAGGATGAATTACATCTCTTATGTCATACGCTGCTTTAGGGTCATCAGGAATAACCGTATCAAGCTCGGGGCACAACCTGCCCGGGTCATCTCCCATATGGATAAGAGGTGGATCTTCCATGTTGTTGCCGGGAATGTAACTCAGCAATATTTTTACATGTTCTATCGCATCTTCGTCACTTTCACACGCAAAATGAGCATTTCCGCTCTTTGTGCTATTCGCAACTGCGCCGCCCAGATCTTCAAAAGTTGTTTCTTCCCCTGTCACAGATTTTATCACACTCGGTCCGGTGATGAACATATAGCTGCTGCCCTTTACCATGAACACAAAATCGGTCATTGCAGGTGAATATACAGAACCACCTGCTGTTGGTCCCATAATTAAGGATATTTGAGGTATGACGCCGGAAGCTCTGGAGTTGCGGAAGAAAATTTCTCCATAACCTTTTAAAGAATCAATTCCTTCTTCCACGCGAGCGCCGCCGGAATCACTCATTCCGATGATCGGCACACCTGCTTTCATGGCAAGGTCCATTGTTTTCACGATTTTTTCTGCATGTTTTTCTCCCAGAGAACCGCCACGGCAGGTAAAATCCTGAGCATATGCATACACAGGACGACCATTTACCAGTCCGTGACCTGTGATAACCCCGTCAGTTGGAATTTCTGTGTCTGGCATATTGAAATTTGTGCAGCGATGCTTAACCATCATATATATTTCGCGGAATGTGCCTTCATCAAATAAAAGGTCAATGCGTTCCCGGGCAGTGAGCTTGTTTTTCTTATGCTGTGTTTCGACACGGGCTTTACCGCCCATCTCTTTTATTTTTGCTTCTTTATGTTTCAAATTCTCGATTTTTTCAGACACTTTCATATTATCTCCGAACGTATGAATTTTCTAACCTGAATATTGAGGGATAAAAAAAATATGCCTAAAAAATGTAAAGAAAAACGAAAGTAACAATGTTAGGATCAATTAAAAATTTTCCTGAAACGAAGCCTTTGGGTAATCTTGAATTTCTTATAACGAGCATATATATAGTAAAATAAAGAATGTGTTATGATCGGTTCATAAGCTGGACGTCATTATCGCAATTTAGAATTCCGAATTATAGGCCTGGTGTGTGCAGTTCATTCAATGCAAATTCCGACGGGATAAACCCTCTCTACCCCTGCTTTAGGGTAGGTCCAGGTTTACCCTGAACCTTTTCAAGTAAGAAATTGCTTCTTCATTTTCTCCTTGATGAGAAAACGAGAGTATTTCGCAACACGCTTATCGCTTTACGTTATCAGCACCACGACTTTTTCTTGACACAAAAATATTAATTTTCTTTCTGACAAGTATGCAAAAAAGCACAAGGGAGAAACCGATGAAAAAGAAACACAAATTTTTACCATTTATTACAATTCTCATATTTCTGATCATATTGGCAGGATGCGCAGCAAAAGTGAAAATGCTGGCACCGCCGTCACAAGCACCCGTCCTTAAGTATGTTATGCCGGAAGGAAAACCGTTCACCTACAAGATATCTACCGGTTATCATCAAACCATGAGCATGATGGGAGTCCCACTCAAAACCACTGTGTTGAAGGATATGACCGTGACCTTCTATCCACTCGCATTTGCTCAGGAATCCTATCAATTGCAGGGAGTGGTCAATGATATCTCTATGAAGGTAAGCGCTCCGGGCACTAATCTCACACCAAATCTGAGCCAAATCCCGGGCAAAACCTTTGAAATGACCGTAACGAATTCCGGTGAAGAGATCGGGATTATGGGAGCTGATGAGCTGACCTATAAACTCGGCGAAGAAGGTGAGCAAAATATGGAAAGCGAATTCGAGCATCTCTTCCCTGATTTGCCTGAGAAGGTTTTGAATCCCGGAGACACATGGACCACTACGGACACAATGTCTATAGGTGAAGAAGGGATGGAAACAATGGTCGTGACCCAGACCAAACACACTCTTGCCGGCTACGAACTGATAAAAGGACACGAATGCGCAAAAATTACCAGTGAATATACCAGTTCTGTCACAGGGAGCGGCACCAAAGAAGGCGCAGACTTTGAAACAAACGTGGAAATGAAGGGGAAAGAAACCCTTTATTTTGATTATAAACGGGGAGTGCTTGTGCTCCAAAGTTCATCAGGAAGCGGAGATGGAGAGATAAAGATCACGGGCAAAAAGGAGATGAGCTTGCCCATGTCCCAGACCGTGACGAATAAAATGGAGCTGGTGGAATAGGACAGAAAAAGCATAGCGTATGTGGACGGATTACTGGTTTACATCAAAGCAGAGGATGAAAAGCTGAAAGGTGAGAGAACAAGAGAAAAGGGAGTTGATAGGGAATTGATAGGGAAGTAATAAGGAGTATTTCGTGAAAAAAGAAGAGTTAATTAATCGCCTGCGAGACATCGAATGGGATGACTTTGAAGTGAAGAAAGCAGAAAAAACAATTCCGAAAACCTGCTGGGAAACAGTAAGTGCGTTTTCCAATACTGGTGGCGGTTGGTTAACATTTGGAGTATATCAAAAAGGCAAAGAATATATATTGAATGGTGTTGTTGATCCTGAGAAGATCGAGCAAAGCTTTGTCAGTACATTGAGATCGAATCAGAAATTCAATGTCAGGATAGAACCGATCTGTAAGAAATACGAAATTGGGAGCAAAACGATCTTGGCTTTCTTTATTCCAGTTTCAGCCCAAAAACCGGTTTATTTCAATAACATCAAAAATACTTTTATTAGAACTGGAAGTGGTGATCAAAGAGCAACTCAAGCAGAGATTGATGCCATGTATAGAGATCAGGCTTTTGGCACAAAAGATCGAGAACTGACTGGTTTCGATACATCAGCACTTCATCAGAAATCAATAGACAGATATAAAAACTATCTGGCTAATAGAAAGCCAAATCATCCTTATAATCTTCTTTCCGCAGATCAGCTATTAGATAAGTTACAAGTTGTAAATGAGGATAAAGTGACGATCGCAGGTTTACTTTTCTTTGGG
>CAYUTH010000085.1:0-4998 GCA_964447485.1 uncultured Candidatus Cloacimonadota bacterium
TTCTGCTGCTGGATGAACCCACAAATCATCTTGATATCGAATCGATCGAATGGCTTGAAGATTTCATTTCACAGTATAAAGGAAGCGCAATAATCGTTGCTCACGACCGCTATTTTCTGGATGCAACTGTATCAAAGGTAATAGAGCTTGAAAACGGTAAAACAAAAATCTATAAGGGCAATTATTCAAAATATTTCGAGCTGCGTGAAGATGAGATACAGCAGCAGTTTTCTGCGTTCAAGAATCAACAAAAGAGAATCGAGGCGATGGAAGAAGCGATCAAGAGGTTCCGTGACTGGGGAACTAGAAAAGATAATCCCGATATGTTCAAAAAAGCTGTGAATATGGAACGCCGTTTGGAACGCCTTGTGCTGGTCGACAAACCGACTGAAGCAAAAAAAATGGGACTTGATCTCTCCTCTGTGCAGCGTTCAGGCAAAGATGTGATCAAGCTCAATAATGTATCAAAATCTTATGACGACCTTGCTTTATTAGACTCGATTGACCTGTTTGTTTATTATCAGGAACATATATGTATTCTCGGAAAGAACGGCACAGGCAAAACAACTATTTTCAAGATCATTCTTAATCAAATACAACCGGATTCGGGCGAAGTGAAGCTTGGATCAAGATTGAATATCGGTTACCTTGAGCAGGAAGTACATTTTGAGAATCCGACCGAATCTGTTCTCGATGCATACCGCAGGATGTTTCCCATGCACGAAGACAGAGCCCGGACTGCTCTTGCTCGTTTTCTTTTCTTTGGAAATGATGTGTTTAAAAGATTGGGAGACCTTTCCGGAGGTGAGAAAGTACGTTTCCAACTCTGTATTCTCATGAAAAAAAATCCAAATTTACTGCTTCTGGATGAGCCCACGAATCACCTTGATATCGATTCTATGGAAATGCTTGAAGAAGCATTGCTCGACTACAAAGGCACGATCCTCTTCATCTCTCATGACCGATATTTTATCAACAAAATAGCGCATAAAGTTATCGAACTTGAGCAGCGTAAACTCTATGAATATCCCGGTAATTATGATTTCTATAGAAATCAGAAAAACCGTATTTCACAAGAAGATACACATCATAAAATAATTGTTGAAAAGCCAATCTCCCAACTGGACCACGCTTCGCGCAGGAAAGCTGCCAATGAAGAGAAAAGCAGGTTGAGACGACTTCAGGATATTGAAGGAGAAGTTGAAAAAACTGAAGATCAAATCGAGCAAACTGATAAAGACATCAATGCATTTGGACGGGATTATAAAAAATTGCTTGAACTCTATGAGCAGAAAAAATCTTTGCAGTCTAAATTGGAGGACCTGCTCAAAGAATGGGCTGATCTTGATGCCTTTCAACAGGCAGATAAGGAGTAATTATGCCGATCATAACACTTGAGAATGCCGGTGAATTATCAAAGGAGCAAAAACAACTTTTAATTAAAAGATTGACAGAGGTTGTGGCTGAAATTACAGGAAAAAATGAAAAATATATCTATGTCCGTATAGACGAAGTTCCCCGCGAAAACTTCGGCATCGGCGGAAAGAGTTTATCATAAATGCAATTAACTGATTTACAAAGGTATGATAAGGGCTGATATGCTGATGCTACCGGAATCAGGATTTTTTTCTTACGCATTACTCCCTCTTTTAATATTTATTTCACGCGTCATTGACGTGTCCCTCGGCACACTTCGCATCATTTTTGTCAATCGAGGCATGAAGTATCTGGCACCGGTCATCGGATTTTTTGAAGTACTTATATGGCTTGTCGTCATCGGGCATATCATGCAAAATCTCACAAATGTCGCGAACTATATTGCTTACGCAAGCGGCTTTGCGATGGGTAACTTTGTCGGCATCTTTCTTGAACAGAAACTTGCAATGGGTCTTGTACTTCTTCGTATTATCACGATGAAAAAAGCAAAAGAACTAATCGCTCATTTCCGCGGATTGGGGTACCGCGTTACACACGTACCGGCCGAGGCAAATGACGGCAAGGTCGAGATCATATTCGTTCCTATAAAAAGAAAAGATATACGTTCCGTTATTGCAGCGATACGAAAGTATAACGAGAATGCGCTTTACACCTTCGAGGATGTTCGTGTGATGAGTGAGTGGGCAATACCCAAAAGGGAAAAACACGCAATCCTGCCAAAAATGAAAGCGTACCCCAGACTGTTCAGATTCAAGAGAAAAAGTAAGTGATACCTCCTCAGAAGTATAAAGCTCTTATCTTTGATCTTGGGAATGTTATCATTGATATTTCACCAAAAAAAACCTGTGATTACTGGGCTGATATATGCGGAATAGATCCCATGGAATTATATGTTGCCTTTCCATTTGACGAGACCTATGCACAGTTTGAGAGAGGAGAGATCAGTTCGGAAATTTTTAGGGCACACGTGATGAAATCCCTTAATATAGATATAACTGAACGCGATTTTATCGAAGGATGGAAAAAAATTCTCATACAACTCCGCAGAAATATTCCGGAATTTCTACAGCACCTTTGCACGTCATTCAGAATTGTCGCCCTTTCCAATACAAATGAAATCCATGTACCAATGTGGCTTGAAATGTGTACTCCGATTCTCCCCTATTTTGAGAAATTATTCTCATCAAACGAAATAGGTTTTCGCAAGCCCGAGTATAATGCTTACCAATATGTCCTTGATTACTTGCAGCTTCCACCCGGGGAAATAATATTTTTGGATGATAATCATGAGAATATTCTCACTGCTGCGAATATCGGAATGAAAACTGTTCGTGTGAATAGTTTTGAACAAATGGTAAAAGAGCTTAAAAGAATCGGGATTATGTAATCAGAATGAGTTGCATCCGGCATAAATATTAATAAATTTCGTTGAATAGATTAATTTCAAAAAACTAAACATATAGATTTTCATGAAACCTTAAATAAAAATTTTCCCAAGATAACGTAAATAAATTGCATAATTTAACACAAATTAATTGACATGGACATATTTTAAATAGATTTTTGCATAAAATTTGTAATGTGTAAATTGTTGGAGATAATATGATATTGAAATTTAAAATAAAAAATCATCTTTCCATAAAGAATGAGATAGTATTAGATTTCCAGGCAACTAAGAAAGATAAGCACTTTAACTTCTTTTGTGAAGAAATTGGAAAATACAAAGTCCTGAAGATCGCTATGCTTTTCGGACCTAATGCATCAGGAAAATCAAATATACTTCATGCACTTGATAGATTTCGGAATATTGTACTTAACGATAATCTAAATAAAAATGATGCGATTAGACAAATTCCTTTTGAATTCGACCCCATTTCCCAAAAATCACCTACAGTTTTTGAAATAGAATTTTTAGTAAACTCAGATAAATTCTCCTATAGGATTGAATACAATGACAAATTTATATTATCTGAAAATTTATATATATTTGCTCCAAAGAGAGCTAATTATTTTAATAGAACAACAGACGAGAAAACAGGAAAAGTGCTTTTAATACCAGGTAATAAATTTGATATTGATGATGTAGATAAAAGGACTATTGAGGGAAACACGCTTCATAACATGACTATATTATCTGGATACAATAAAACCAGTTTACATATTAATACTTTAAGCAAAGTAAGAGATTGGTTTAAATACTATTTAAGTCCTATAATAGAATCAAGGCATGAATTAACTGACTATGTAACTTCAAAATTATACAAAGATGAAATTAAAAAGAAACCACTTATTAACATGCTTGAGGTTGCCGATTTTAATATAAGTGATACTGAGATTGATGAATTCAAGGTCACCAAAGAAATGATTGAAGGTATTAAAGATGAAAATGCTGATTTATATGAAACCATGATAAAACAGATAGGGAAGAAAAAAGAACTGATTAATTTATTCTTATATTTTCAACATTTAATTAAAAAAGAAAATAAAAAACATACTTTTAAACTACAAAGTGATTTAGAATCTTTAGGAACTATTAGATATTTTGGGCTATCGGGTGTCTTAACCGAATTAATAGATAAATCCGGCATTCTAAACATTGATGAGTTGGAATCATCCTTACATCCTGACCTTCTATACCATTTTATTAATACATTTATGCTTAATACTAAACATTCCCAGTTGATCTTCACATCACACTATTTGCCTTTACTTGAAGATACAAATGAGTTGCGGAAAGATGTTGTTTGGTTTACAGAAAAGCGAGAAGATGGTTCTACAGATCTATATTCACTTAAGGATATCAACATCCGCACCTCACTGAATTACTATAAGGCATACAAAGCCGGTAAATTTGGCGCTAAACCCTTTATTGGATCTGCCTATCTCCCTAATCCTGAGGTGAAACATGAATAAGCGAAAAGAGGGAATTTCAATAGCTATAATTTCCGAGGGTGAAACTGAAGCATGGTATTTTAGACAATTATCTACTAAAGAAAGATTGCATATTAGTACCTATCCTAAAGAAGGTAAGAGTCTTGGTTCTCTTTATGATAAAGCTGTTGATTTAATCTACGACGGTAGTTATGATTTCATATTCGGATTAATAGATCTGGATAAAAACAAAAAATATAAAACAAAATTACAGAAACTTACAAGTTTATCAAAAAAAGCACAAAATTTTCATGTTATCCGATCTCAACCATGTTTTGAATATTGGTTTTATCTTCATCGTAAGAAATATTCAGCTCGTTATTTTTCAACCTGGAAAAATGAAAATCCATTAAAACCCGAAATACAAAAAATTATTAAAGATTATGAGAAAAGTCAAAAATTCTACAGCTCAACTGGAGGACAAGGACTCTATTCCCTTCTTCGTCCAAAATTGAAGAATGCATGTTCCAATTCATTAAAACTCTTGAACGATACAACCACTGAATCAATTTGTGAAATATTCCATGTTGTTGGTATATTATTTTGTTCAAAACACAGAAATATAGAATGTACTGACGAAAAGTTTTTTAACACATGTATTAAAAGCAATAAGTTGTGCGAAGACTTAAA
>CAYUTH010000085.1:5098-9957 GCA_964447485.1 uncultured Candidatus Cloacimonadota bacterium
ACGAAAAGTTTTTTAACACATGTATTAAAAGCAATAAGTTGTGCGAAGACTTAAAAAATATATTAGATAAATTTTAATCTTTATTTTAAAGCCCATATTTTTTCTCAAATATTCAATGATTCTGAACCCTAACTAATTTAGCAATCAATTGATTAAAACGAGTTGCACATCACACACATTCGTGCCTGTCACTCCGCTCTTGAACAAATATCCGCACGCATCAAAAAATGCATAGGAATCGTTTCGGGTAAGATACTCATCTGTCGGGAGTTCCATCATTTTTGCTGTTTGCAATATCTCATATGAAGCAAAAGCTCCGGCTGCATCAGTGGGTCCGTCATCTCCGTCTGTGCCGGCTGAAAGAAAATAAATACCTTCAGCCCGTGTTCCGAATTTCTTCATCTCATCCAGAAAAGCGAGTGCCATCTCCTGGTTTCTCCCGCCCTTTCCTTGTCCTCGAATTGTCACAGTCGTTTCCCCTCCACAAATGAAAATGAATGGCTTATCAGCGGACTTCTCCTGTTTGAGTTCTAATGCTTTATGAAATAAGCGCCGCCCTGCTTCCTCTGCTTCTCCTTTAATCCAATCAGCAGATCTTTCTACGTTAAATCCGAGTGATCGAGCACTTATTTCGATTGCGTTTAAAGCGCTTGCATTATTCCCAATAATCACATTCTCGGTCTTGTCAAAAACAAGCGTGCTGGTTTTGGGAGTTTCCAGAATTTTCTCATCCACTCCCCATTGCACAATTCTCATAACTTTTTTCGGAATTCTTTCTGCCAGATCATATTTTTCGATAATCCGGAGAGCATCTTCAAAAGTGGTTTCATCATATGTGGTCAATCCAGAACCAATCACATCGATGCGGTCGAGTTCATCATCGGACAGGATAAAATTAAGCGCAGTGGCAGGATACATCCACGCAGAGAGATACCCGCCCTTTATCATTGAAATGTGCTTGCGCACGCAGTTGATTTCATCGATCGAAGCGCCGCTCCGGATGAGCGCAGAATGAGTCTCAATAATATCTTCAAGCGTAAGTGCGATCGTGATATTACCGACTTTATCAATACGCGGCACTTCCACCAATGCAGACGCACCTCCTGAAATCAGGGAAATAAATAAAGTCCGTTCATTAGCACGATGGGCTTTAACCTGCAGCGCAATGCCGCATTCGACACTCCACTTATCTGGCAAGGGATGACCAGCGTCCAGGATATGGATCGCGCCAATAAGAGGATATCGGACATATTTTGTGACAATCAAACCTCCGCTGATCCTATCACCCAAAATATCATGTATGCCTGCCGCCATCTGCTCACTTGCTTTTCCCGCACCGATAACCAATATTTCATCAAATTTCTCGAGATTGATCAAAGTAAAATCATGTTGTCTTTGTAGAATAAGTGTGTTTTTTTCTAACCTGAGATGTTCCTGAATAAGATCATACGGATCAACCGCGCGGACTCCTGCAAAAAACAGGTCTTTCAGAATAGCATAGGAGGTATCCTTGTTCATATAACTACCCCAAACTCCCTTAATTCCCCTATCAACTGATCTTGATCCTTGAATAAAATCCCTTTTATACCGCATTGATCCGCCACAGCTATATTTTCTTTTCTATCATCTATGAAAAGACATGAGCCAGATAAAATATTCAGATCAGTGAGAAGTTTTTGAAAATTATGAGTAACATTCTTTAGATGACCTGTCTCGAAGGAATACATTCTCGCAGAAAATTTTGTAAGAAACCTGTGATATTCTTCAATATATTCTATCCACTCCCGTGCATGATCGCTGAGGAGGATAAGAGTGTACTTGTCAGATAATTGTGCAATTGTCTCATCCATATTTCCTATAATGATATGAAAATTATTTCTGATTATCTTTTTTAGTTCCTTTATAGAGCAATGCCATTTTTCCTTCGTAATAATGATCTTGAGATATTCATCCTCCGTTATCTCATTCTTGCACAGGGCTTCTAGTTCGTCTCCTCCAAATTTATGAAGTAACGTTTCAGATTTTATCCCGAGCAGTTCACCGAGTGCATCATCGATGCCGACCAGTCCCCGAATAAGCACTTCCGAAAGATCAAAAATGAGGTGGGTAATTTTATTATCCTGCATATTTACCTAACTCGTTTAAAACGAAACAAAAAAGGGTGCCACAAAGACTCGAAGCCACTAAGTTCATGTTGTTTTCTTATCTTTGAGTTCTTCGAGTCTTGGAGTCTTCGTGGCAAATTTTCATCCAATTTTCTTATTTTGCGCCAAAATAAACGAATATTAGAAATTAGATACTAAAAAAAGAGAGGAACTTTCATTCCTCTCTTAATATGTTTTGTGTGAAATTCAGCTGCTTATACAGTCTCAGTTTCGGGTTCGACTTCTTTTGAAAGTACGCTGTAAATATACGCCTTCACGCCCATAGCAATGGCAATAATTGCGATAATACCAATAAACGTAAAGAGTCCGCCAAGGAATCCCCAGATCTTAGAAAAGATCGTGACGAGAATTACAAAGATAATGCCAACAATGAGCATAAGGATCAGCTCTCCGAGGAAGATGTTCCACTTCTTACCATAGGTAATTTCATTGCTTTTTCTCAGTGCACCGAGTGGCTTGATGCCTTTATCTAGGAAAAGGTAAAATGCCTGTCCCCAGGCAACCTGCAATACGATACCGGGAATGATCATGAGCATCGAAGCAAAATAAATACCTATCATCAAAAAACCGCCCAACAGGAAAAACTCACCAAAATTCTTTCGATACTTTGAGTCGAAAATAACTGTTGGTGAAAAAGGTTCTCCCTTGCTCATATGTACAACCAGCCCCACAAGACCGATCGTTGTTCCGATATTGAGATAAGGTATCCAAATAGTGACGATCCATAAAATGATTGCTCCAAGCAGATTGAGAATGTTCTTTAATCCGTAGGAAAAACCGTTCGAAATAATGTTACCAATTGATAACTGTTCGTCCATCGTTACTCCTTCATATAATATTTCAGCAAAATTGCCGATAATGATTGCATGGATAAAGCATATATAAAAAATTCATGTCAAGAATATGTGAAAATTTGAAGAATTTTATTTATGCTTAACGCTTCCATTTAATGAATTGCACTCATTGATTAATTCATCAATGTGGTATTTTCAGCATGAAACTCGTTTCGTTCTTCCGATTTGTTTTTTTAGGATAAATGGATTAGATTATCTATATAATTAATCTCTATGGCATTCATTACAGCATGCATAACACCCATTTACTTTAAAATAATGTTTCTTTGCATCCTCAACTGCTGTTCTGCACCAATAAAATTCTCCAAGATAGATTCTATTATCCTCATTCGGTAGAGATTTACATTCTTCGGAATGAACCACGTGTTCACCGTTCGATTGCACAATTTTTTCTACGTAATACTTTTTCATTTTTTATCCTTAAATCGCTTTCTTTAAACGAATGATAAATACTTCACCTTGCGGTGTATTATCTTCTACGAATACCATTCCGCCATATTCTTCGATAGTCTTCTTCACGATAAAGAGACCAATGCCTGTATGACCGGTTTCTCCATAATGGAAGCCATCATCAAATACCTTATCCTTTATTTCATCCGGTATGCCTATGCCATAATCGTCTTGTCGGACTTGACTTAATAACTCAGCTTGCTGAGGAATTGAGTTAAGAACGATAACTGCACCAACATCCACAATCCTTAAGTCAAGTTCACTTCGTGCCCTCCACAATCCTTAAGTCAAGTTCACTTCGTGCCCTTAACTCAAGTCTTGTCCAAGTCTTTAAGAACGACATGAATTACATTTATTGATTTATTCTCTCCTTCGGTATTTTCATCGTAAAACTTGTACCGTTTTTCCGGTCAACTGAGTACGTGCCCTGAAACTCACCAATTAGCATATCCACAAGTGATAAACCAAGCGTTTTTGTATTGGGTATTTTTATGCTCTCCGGAATACCTATGCCGTCATCTGATATTTTTATTGTTATATGATCTTTTGCATCCTTTAGTATGATGTGTATATTACCCTCATCCCTTCCTTCAAAAGCATATTTCATGGAATTTGTAATAATCTCATTTATGATAAGTCCGAGTTTGCTTAGTTTCTCAGCATTAAAAAGCACATCATCCATGGAATACTTAATATTAACCTTTCCGTATATATCATAGTTCCTTGCGAGCTGGTCTGCAAGTTCTTGAATATAATCACTAAGTTTTAATTCTGACATATATTCCGACCGCAACAAAATTTCATACGCTTTTGCCATTGCTCTTATTCTGTCCTGTGTGACCTTAAAACTCTTAATCGCATCTTCTTTTGTCCGAATAGTATTCTCTTGCATCTGCATCAAACTACATATTGTCTGTAGATTATTCTTCGTCCTGTGATGAACCTCCTGTAATAAAAGCGTTTTTTCTTTCAGGTCTCTCCGGATATGTTCCTCGGCTTGTTTATGCTCGATGACTCGAGCAATTGCTTCGGAGATAAAGGTGAGAATTTCAATATCTTTTTCTGTATAAAGATTTGGATTATCATAGCTTTGGACGGCAATTACACCAATTACCCGATTTTCTACTTTGAGAGGAACACCCAGCCAAACTTCGGAACGAGCCCCTGCAATTTCGATGATCCCTTGCTCGGCTAATTCATCCTGCAACTGCCTGGAAGCAAACAGTAGTTTGCCACTGGAAATAACATATTCCGATAAGCCTTTGCCAAATACACGACTGGATGGAAGATAATCTTTTTTATCAAAAGTTTCATCTGCATAATAGCTAAATGAGAGCATATTGGTATTTTCATCATATAAGGCAATATAGAAATTGGTAGTATCTATCAC
>CAYUTH010000086.1:0-9940 GCA_964447485.1 uncultured Candidatus Cloacimonadota bacterium
GCGAACTGCGTATGTGAAAGCTCTTGAAGATGTCGAGATCACACGTTTCCCCTTTTATGAACTTCTTAAATTTTTAAAGGATGATGTGTCGATTTGTGCTAAGATCTGCGCTTCTTTGAATGATTCTCTTGCAAAAAGGGTCGTCAGAACTACCCAGGAATTTGTTCAAGCCATAACAAAATAAGATTAACTAAAAAACGTAGTGTAGATTCTGTTATCGCATTTGGTTCGGAAATCTACAGTAATATTACTCTCATAAATTTCCTTGATTAATTGTAAACAGGGGGGCAAACTTCTTGACAGAAAAAAGAAATAAAACAAAAAAATCAAACAGGATTATTATGAAAATCAGAGAAAGAAATAAAATCGTTAGTCCATTGGATTATTTAAATTTTAATAAAGATATAAATGATACTATCGAAGGCAAAGAAGATGAATAATCCAAAACATAAATCCTCGACATTTGTTGTATACACACAAAAAATCGGTGGTGTTCACGACAAAATTTATGAGGATACAGTCGTTAATTGCAATTTAATGAAAAATTAAAATGGAGGAAGTTATGAAAAGAATTATTATAATCACACTTTTAATTGGAATTTTTTCAATTTTAGCTGCAGAAAATTGGGGTAAAATTAAATTTACTCATGGTGTTGTAAATATACGTCAAAATAGAAATACTTCATCACCGATTATTAGCAAATTAAAAGTAAATGAAAGTGTTAAGGCAGACTTTTTAGTTAAAAATTGGTATGCAGTCTTTAATATAAATGAAAACATAAAAGATGAATCAAAAGCTATAGGATATGTATTTGCGGATCTTCTATTTGACGGACCATTAGATGAAAATAAAGTTACTAATAAATATTATACTAAAGAAATCAAATATGAAGTATTTGACGAAGAGGTTTATGATGCTCCAATCAAAACACAAATTGTATTAAAAATTATTATTCGAGAAAAAGTAACTGCTGAAGATTTAAAGAAGTTACTTAATACTCTTTACAGTCAAAATGTCAATCGGACTGGTTTCAAATATCATACAAATCCAACAAATATATTTATTTTTATCTATAACTCTTATGAAAGGGCAAAATCTGGGGGTTCACAATGGATAGCGATGATAAGTAAAAGTTACGATGAAAAAACTCCGTCAATAAGTATAAATGAAGAACAAATTGAATTGCAAAATAAGAAAAAGGAATCAAAGTTTGGGTTATCTGAAGATACACGCATAGAAATTTGGCAGGAGTATATTTTAGCTGAAGATCGTTCAGCCAAAGAAGCAGAAAAAAAATATCCGCTAACATATCCAGCTGTAGTCACTACGGAGAAAATGAAAAAATACAGTAACTTTCAAGACCAACTTATCAAACAATACAAATCGAACTTGGCTAATAAATATAATATCACTGTTGACCAAATTGAAACGATTATTGATGAAGGGATAAATAAACAATGGCCATACCCGGATTATAATAAAAGATTTTAGTAAAATAATTCATTAATGAATTATGGATATCAAAAATAAGGCTTTTAAAGATTGGATGAATTTCGAAAAGAATTTAAAATATTCAAATCGGTTTTTTATTGCACCCGAGTTTCAAAACAATCTGATTAGAGCAATTTATTTGCATAGTGGTGAATTATTTAAAGGTAAGGTCTTGTATCGATCAAGGATTAATGATTCTGAACCGTTTGATAAACCAATTATAATAGGAAAGATGGGAGCTCCACAAAATCATAAAACATTTTCAAATCGTGCAAATCCTAAAGGTATTTCATATTTATATACTTCTCTAAATGAACCAACTTGTGTGAATGAGTCAAAGTCCGGAATTGGAAAATATTTAACGATTGCTAAATTTAAATTAAATCATGATATTCGAATTGTTGATCTTTACGATGCATTCCCAGTACAAACTGACGAATATGTCAATTATTTAGGTTTCAGGCTCCATACTACATTTTCTAAACCGATTGATTACAGTAAATCTGATATTGAATATCTACCTTATCAGTTTATTAGCGAGCTGATAAAGAGACAGAACTTCCACGGAGTTCTTTATCGGAGTCTGTTTGGTAAAAGTTCTAAAAGTAAAGATGATTCTAATTTGGTATTATTCAATGAGAATCTTGTGACTCCAGACCCAAAGACTTATACAGTAAAAATAACAGAAGTAAGTGTTAGTTATGTTTAATGATAAAATTACTTCTGCGAACAAGCGTGTCAGCGGTTCCTGAGCCGTCATGGACCACTCCGTGACGGAATTATTGCCATACCGAACACGATTCAGCTTGCAAAGATGAGTTGGGTGAACTACATATATTCCTTCGTTCCCAAGTTCAACTTAGGAACGAGATTACTAATAATAATTTGAGAGTTCTCCCTCACTTCATCATTGGATATTCCATGCCTGCCGGGGCGTATCCGCCAGCTGGCGGAGAAGACTGGTTGGTTATTGAACATTCTCTTTTTTCTTGACGCTCTAAACTATATTAAAAAAAATAAATTCCATATCCTTTCTTATCATTAAATAATAATTAAGAATAACTTTAAAATGTATGGAGATCGAATGAAAAAACTACGTAACACAAACAAATCCATCCACATGATCTTTCTTTTATTTGTAAGTATTTTGATCTTGTCCTGTGACCTCTGCAATAGCAACGGACACGAAACCTTCCCGGAGGAGTTAACAGAACAGCTTGACGCTGCAATAGACAGTATCATGACCGCACAAAATCTTCCGGGAGTAATCGTACAAGTGCGTGCTTCTGAAAAAGAAGAATATTTGAGGTCCTTTGGCGTGTGCAATATCGAAACGGAAGAACAAAGAGATCCATCTGATCCTTTCAGAATTGCCAGCATCACAAAAACCTTTACTGGATTGGTCATTCACATACTTATCAGTGAAGGCAAGCTGTCAACTTCAGACAAACTCTCACAGTTTTTTCCTGACTTTCCCAATGCGGATAACATAACCGTGAGAAATCTGCTCAGAATGAGAAGCGGAATAGCAGATTATGCCGATGCTGCCTTTCTCGCAATATTATATGCTGATCCATTCGCTGTCTTCACCACTCAAGAGTTGATCCAGATGTCTGCTGATAAAGTTGATCAATTTTATGCCCCGGATTCCATTACCGTATATACGAACGTCAACTACACACTGCTCGGAGAAATTGCTGCTCAAATCGAGAATAGCGATATCGGAACAGTGATCACTGAAAAAGTAATTGAACCTCTCGGATTATCAAACACACTCTATCCCGCCACAACAGCTCTAACTGGAAATACTCGCGGTTATTGCTGGGAGGATTCATCAAATGCCTTTGCCGATTATACCATATTAAATCCATTATGGGCAGGAGCAGCCGGCGCTATAATCTCTACATTGGATGATTTATCAACATTTGTGCGAGCTCTGTACAAAGGTGATCTGGTAAGTGACTCGGTGAATGCAGCAATGCTTGAAGCAATCCAATTTTACGGGGCACCGGATTTTCTCAAATATGGTGAGGGTATCCTGGAATTCGGAAGTTTTTGGGGACACAATGGGACGATTTTCGGTTTTAGTTCGGAGATGTACTATCTGCCTGAGGAGGATGCAACGATCATTATTAATGTCAACCGCCTCGACCTGGACGATCACAGCAAATCAACGGATATATTCCTGCAGGTAACAAAAATCCTGTTCCCTGATTATGTTAATTGGTAACTCTGTTGGAAACTTGAAATTCGAGACTTGAAACTGGACATAAAAGAATAATAGCACACTGATTAGCACTGATTAAGCTGATTGTCGCTGATGAAAAAAATAAATATCGAATATCGTTTACCGATTTGATAATTCTGACTCCTGACTTATGCTTTCTGCTTTCTGCTTTTCGATTTACATGTTCAGCCCCTACTTCATCATTGATCATTCCGTGCCTGCCGAGGCGTATCCCGATTTATCGGGAGTAGGTGTGTTCATTCTTTTCTTTCATTAGTTATCATAACACACCCCGTCCGCCAACCGGCGGACACCCCTCTTGATAGAGGGGATTTATAACTATTTCTCGACTAATCTGCCTTTTACATACTTATGAAGTACACTGGCAATGAGAGTTTGATAAGGAATTCCTTCCTCAAGAGATTTTGCTTTCAACTCGTTCACAACCTTTTCAGATAGACGGATATTGATCCTTTTATTCTTCAGAAATGTATTTCGTGCGGCTTCAGAAAGTTCTCTCTTCTTGCTTGCTACATCATGAACAGGAAGCCATTCTCCTTTTTCAAAGGAATCTAAAATTTCTTTTTCATATTTATCCATGTAAACCTTCTTACTTATCCAAATATTTTTTTGTTGCCTTTCGGCTGGGTATTATCGTCTTTAGAAATATTTCATCTTCAGTTTCAACATAGGGAACCAAATATGCGTACTGATTACATTCAACGATCATGATCATCTGATCCGGATATTTTTCATCATTTGGATGTTCGACGATATCTAAAATCTGTTCATTTTCAATTTGAACCACAATTTCTTCGAATGAGATATTCCGTTCTTGTTTCAATTGCTCATTTTTTTCTTCATTCCATGTGAAATATTTCATAAGTGATAAATTAATTTGTGTGTGCCTTTTGTCAACTTTTTCTTAAATTGCGTTCCCAAGAGTAACGTGGGACTAATAGGAAAAGGTTTAAAGTTCTTTAATATTTCATCAAATAGAAAATGTTTCTCCCGCATATTAAGAAAATATGTTAAGAGATTTTTGAATGAAGCGTTCCGTCTTCATCCCGATAAATCGGATTACGCCGTGACTAGTAAAAAAGAAAATCTGTTTGAGTGCCGATTAATCGGTGCGAGTTATTTTCTTTTAGCTGAATGAATAAAATTTTAGTATTTTCTTAATCAGCGGGTGATTCTTTTGGTTCGTTTTCTCATCACCGAGAAAATGAACAAATAAATATCCTGTATCCCAAATTTCCGATATATTGCAAGTAATAACACACCCCGATTTCATTAATTCAGATTATTATTTTACATCTTTGAGATTTTACTCTGTGTTCTCTGTTGTTTAATTTGCATAAATAAATTTACAATCAGTAAACAGACCAGCACAAGAATACTGCTTCTTACACCAAGAACGGGAAAAAGCAACACTCCTATAATAAGCCCCCCTACCATGGACCCAAGACTATCAAGAAAATAGAAAGAACTGCCACTCTGAATGCTTTCTTTCCGATACTTTATATCCAGCAGTTTTGATAGGATGCTCCCTTCCAGAAATGCAAATGATATATTGAAAAATAAATACAACATTCCCGGAAGTAATGCATCAAAAAGGATCCAGACCAATCCGGCTAAAACAATATTTATCTCATACAGCCACATAATATTCAACCGAATTTTCGTGCGGAATACAAACCCGGCAGTCAGCCCGATCATGAAAAATGAGGTGAATAAAAATATCATGAAATAGACATTTCCGTACTGCATCTGGAAAAGATTGAGGAGCACAAGCTGCATTACAAAATTTACCAGACTCACCAAAAAGATCTGTATATCTATCTGAGTTTGAGATTGAATATTCAGTTTAGAAGCCCCGAACGCCAGCAAAAGGATAAGCAGTATACTTACCAAAAAGAGCAACCCGTTATGCGCTTTCATCCATGCCAGAGTTGAGGTAATATTCATATCCAGAATACTCGTCCAAACCGTGACCGCAGAGAGATACGCAACCGGATCTGAAATCGTGTTCAACTCTCCTTTTCCCTCGGTCGATCTGAAGAACTGCTGTAACCGCAGCGGATTGCACCGCTCAAATATGACTGTATTATTGAACCATTCAGACTGATACTGCTGCGCGCGGAACTGGAGTTCTTGGACATTATTTGTGAGCACATCTGCATCGCTTCCTAAGAAAATATTTTTAATTGAAGGAATCACAATCCTATAAGGAAACACTTCCGAAAAAGTATTCCACACCGACGCATTGAGCTGCTGCAGCTCGGGAGTCATAAAATTTGCTCCGCTGCTCAACGTGACCGCAAACAGGGATGAATCATCTAAGAAATGCTTTTGTGCAAGACGGAAAAATTCCAATGTATAATACCGGTTCAAAAGCAGCGAAGTCGGGTCTGGCACATCAACAAAAATGATGTCATATTTCTCCGAAGTAGTCCGCAAATAATGAACAGGATCATCCTGGATATACTGTACATCCGGATGGTGAGGAGCAAAGGCGATCATGTTGTTATCCAGCTCGAGATAGTCGATATATTCAAGGGATTTGTACTTTGTTATTTCAGAGATGAACCCATTCAGCATCCCGCCAACGAGGAGCATTTTTTGTGCATCGGGATTCTGCACCATGACGAAATTCACCATCTGCGCTGCATACATCTGGTTATCGGTATGCGCAAAAAGTTCCCCATTCCAGTAATAATTCATCTGCTCCTGTTCTTCTGTCACATCGAGTCTGCCATACTTGGAATCACGTGAAAACAGGAGCTTCTGCGGGTCATACCTTTCTGCATAATAGCGCTGGTATATGGATTCTCCAAAGAATGCGGCAATGAGTAAGAGAATAGATAATGCAACAAGAAATTTCCTCTTTGACACGACAAAAAGAATGACGAGGTTCATGATGCTTAATATGATGAGTATCGTCACATGAGCAAAAAAACTGATAAGAACAGCAAAGAGAAAACCCCCGGCAATGATCCCCGCACTCTCGTGCACATATCCCTCATGCACAGGATCCGGCATGTCTTTGATGTGCGCACATAATAAAGGAAATAACGCGCCGAGGATCAGGCATGCAGGAGTTAAAATAATAAGGGCGATCAAGAAAATATTCCCGATGCTGAACATCTCGCAGGAAATGATCGTGAACGCACTTCCGAAAAAACGAATGCCGAAGAACTGCAAAATGATTAGAACCGAGAGGAGCATAAATCCGGCTGAAATCCATCTGTCGAGATCCTTCTTGTTGAGAAGATACTTACCGAGCAAACTCCCCACTGCGATCATCAGCAGCCACAAGGAAAGGTAGATCGAAAAGACGATCTCATTACCCTGCACTTCTATGAGCAGTTCCCGCAAAAGCACTGTCTGCCCGATCAGTGAACTGATCCCGAGTGCAATAAAAAGCAGCAATTTCTTACGCATGAGTATGACTATTCAAATTCCCCAAATATTTTGTAACCGCAGAAATCACATTTTCCATTTGTAATATGAATTTCATTCACGCTGAAACCGTACCGGTCAATGATCTTCTTTCCGCAATTCGGGCAAAAGGTATCTTCGGAAGCAGTGACCACATTCCCTATATACACGTATTTCAAACCTACTTCTTTTGCGATCTCATACGCCTTTTCAAGGGTTTTGACCGGAGTGGGCGGTCTGTTCGTCAGCTTGAACTGCGGTGAAAATCTTGAGAAATGAAGCGGGTACTCTGTTCCTATTGTTTCTTTCAGCCACACGCACATATCGCGTATCATGTCAGGATCGTCATTGGCATCCGGAATAACCAGGTTCGTAATTTCAAAATACAAACCTTCCTCTTTGCAAATCTCAATCGTTCTGAGAACCGTTTCGAGTGTGCCGGTCGTATAGGTCGAATAAAAATCTTCCGAGTATCCTTTCAGATCGATGTTTGCTGCATCGAGGTACGGAATAAGCTGCCGGAGCGGTTCTTCATTAATATATCCGCATGTCACCCATACGGTTTTGATGCCGTTTTCCTTTGCGCATTTTGCAATGTCGATCATATATTCATAAAAAACTGTCGGCTCTGTATACGTAAATGCAATACTCTTGCACTTATACTCTTTTGCCAGTTCGACAATCTCCTCGGGAGTGGCATTATAGGATTGCACCTCGCCGGGATTTGATTGCGAAATAGTCCAGTTCTGACAGAAATTACACCTGAGGTTACACCCAACTGTGGCAAGAGAAAGGATGTTCGAGCCCGGGTAAAAATGATAGAGCGGTTTCTTCTCGATTGGATCGATATTTACGGAAACCGGCTTGTTATATACAAGAGAGTAAAGCGTGCCGTCAATGTTCTGGCGGACACGGCATAATCCTTTGATGCCCTCCGGCAATCTGCAATAATTCGGGCAGAGGTTACATTGTACTGCGCCGTCATCGAGCTTTTCATAAAATTGTGCTTCTCTCAAGAGCTCGATACCACGCGATGAAGCGATCAGAATTATTAAAAGCAAGATCAGCCCGGCAATGATTGCAAATTTCTTCATAAATTGATTGGATTACCGGTCAATATGTTGTCAAATTTATATATGAAAAATCTGATTTCGGATTGTTTTATAATGGATGCTTAGCGAACCTGTTCATCATATGGGGACCGCTGGTAGCTTTGATCAGAAAAGCGAAAAAGAAAGAAGGTAAGGTGGAGGAGAAATAGATTATTGTGCAGGTGATTGTAGTATAAGTTAAAACTCTGGATTTCTATGTTTGAACTAGTGATTTAGGAATAGATTAATTTTATTATTTAAGCTCTTTCCACTTTTTATATTTGGTAAGGTCAACTCGATTTTTATAGTGAATCAGTAGATCCATTACATTTTCATTTATAAACATTTCTGGCAAATTAGTAAAACTATTTTTATGAATATAAGACAAAGCTTCTTCATAACTCCCATTAAATGAATTTTTTAAATTTTTAATTTGATTTTCCCATTTATTCACAAGACCTGTTTCTTCACAATAATTTCTATAATACACATAATCTTCCGGCATTATTAATAATCTCTTAAATTCTTCTATATTTTTACCAAATGCTCTTTCAAAAAAATCTCTTCTTGGCATGACAGCACCATGGGTAACATTCAGTATTGCTTGAACGGTTCTCAGGTATTTCCGCTTCCAATAAGGCTCATAAATATAGTATCTGTTTTTATCATTTATAGGAATATATTTCATCGGAAAAGAATAAATTTTCAGATCAAGTTCTTCATTTAAATTAATATTTAGTTTTAAACGATTATATAAATCTTCGGGTGTATCATTATAATTATATAACACATAGTTGGATAATTCCCGAATACCATATCGGGCTGCAAGGTGAATTTTTTCTATATACTGTTCTTTTAGCTTAATATTATCAAAAGCTATCCTCAAGGGCTTAATATTTATTTCCGATAATCTTTTCATTTTTTGTGCTGTGAGCAAACGTGCATCAATCCCTTGATTGAAATCAACATATCTTTGCTTCGGAATTTTATTTCTGTGCATTTCATAAATTGGTAATAATTTCGAATATGCTTTTTTAAACCTGGTTGCAAAAAGTTTACCATAATTGTTATTTTCTTCATCTAATAGGCCAAACTCTTCTATATATCCAACAAATTCATCCTTAATATTTTGATTCTTTAACCGTTTTTCAGGAAATATTCTTAAGATTTCTTTTATCTTTTCTTTTGCAATTTTATCATTTCTATATTTAATTAAACGATTGTTATACAACTCCAAATAATTTGGCTCAATATAGGTTGCTTGTTTGTTAAACCCTAAATCAATTATTTCATCAATAATATCATCAAATCTGGTGGAAGCAAGTACATTATTATCCATCAACAGGAGATTTCTTTTTTTGCCATAAAGTGAATCAATTTCTTCAACTTGTTTTTTGATTGAGATGTAATTTATATATTTGGGTTCAAGTTGGGGAACTGCACAAAATGCACAATGATTGCAACAACCTCGTGTCATATATGAAATATATGCACTATTAGTAGGATATGTATAATCAATTGTTTCTAGAATATCATAATCGGGGGTTAGATTATCAACAATTATGTCATCGTTTCCAAGAATTCCTGGTTTATTAAGAAGCCCTTTAAGTGGTACTATCCCAGTTTCCTCTATTAGTTCATCATACATTGTTGTGGCAAGAATACCTCCGACTAATAAATTTTTACTTT
>CAYUTH010000087.1:0-9883 GCA_964447485.1 uncultured Candidatus Cloacimonadota bacterium
TTACTTCGGCTGTTCCAACATGTTCTTCTCTGATCGTCGGTGCGAGCAATCCTTCAAGAGATTTCTTCACTTCGTCTATAGCTTCATAAATAATATCATACAAGCGTATATCCACATGGTTCACTTCTGCTGCTGCTCGTGCTTCCGCATTGGGTCTTACATGGAATCCAATAATAATAGCTTTTGAAGCAGTTGCAAGATCAATATCAGCTTCGACAATACCGCCTACACCTCGATGAACCACATTAACTCCCACTTCTTCATTGCGTATTTTCTGGAGAGTATCACAAAGTGCTTCGACTGAGCCGTCAGTGTCACCTTTCACTATAAGATTGAGAGAAGTGATCTCACTCTCCTGGATCTTATCAAAGATATTATCGAGCGTCACTCCCTTTCCAGTAGCGATCTGCCTCTGCCTTTTCACCTGCTGTCTTTTTGAACAGATGTCTTTTGCTTTGCGTTCATCATCCACGACATTGAGGGTATCACCTGCCTGGGGTACACCATTCAGCCCAAGAACTTGTGCGACGCCTGAAGGAGGGCATTCCGTAAGTTCATTTTGCCGTTCATCGAGCATCAGCCGGACACGACCGTATTGAGCTCCGCATATGACAATGTCTCCCGGTTTAAGAACTCCATTTAATATGAGTACAGTTGCAAGTGGACCTTTGCCCTTATCAAGCTTGGTCTCAATAACTGTACCTTCTGCTTTCTGATCATATTTTGCTGTAAGCTCTTCAACTTCGGAAACCAGCAATATTGTATCCAGCAGTTCTCCAATACCTTCACCGGTCTTCGCAGAACATGCAACAGATTCTATATCACCACCCCATCCTTGTAGAAGAATGTTTTTCTTAGAAAGCTGTACTTTCACTTTTTCGATATCAGCAGCAGGTTTATCAATTTTATTTATAGCAAATATAAGGGGAATTCCTGCAGCTTTTGCATGATCTATTGCTTCCATAGTTTGCGGCATGACTCCATCATCAGCAGCAACAACGATAACTGCAACGTCTGTGATATCAGCACCTCGTGCACGCATGGCTGTAAAAGCCTCATGACCCGGGGTATCAATAAATGTTATTTTTCTGCCATTATGTTCAACCTGGTACGCACCAATATGCTGTGTGATGCCCCCTGCTTCTCCTGCAATAACATTCTCTTCACGTATATAGTCCAGAATCGATGTTTTACCATGGTCAACATGACCCATCACAACCACTATTGGAGGTCGTTCTGTATTTTTATATTTCTCACCATCTTCTCCATCAACTTCCAGAATATCTTTACCGTACTGGTCTTCAAACTCAACATCAAAATTGAATTCGTCACAGATCATAATAAGAGATTCATTATCCAGCCGTTGGTTGATGGTAACCATTTTTCCTATTTCCATGAACTTTGCAACGATCGCAGTGGGATTTTTGTCCATGATCTTTGCGAGTTCGGAAACTGAGGTGAATTCACTGATAACGATCTTGGTTACTTCTTCTTCGACTTCGGTTTTTTCTTTTTTATATTTTTTGCGTTTAGGATCTTTTGTGAGTGTTGCTTTTATATTGCCTTTGATCTTTTGCTGATCAAAGAACTTCTTCTGTTTTTCTTCAAGAATTTTCTGTTTCTTGTCTCTATATGCTTTTTCTCTTTGCTTTTCTTTTTCTTTTGCGGAAAGAATTTTGGGTTTTTCACCCGTTGTTTTTTCTTTTTCTTTTTCTTTCGGTTTCTCTTTTTCTTTTTCTGTTGAGACTGATTTCTTGGGAGGATATTTTGGTTTTTCGTACCGTCTTTCAGGTTTCTTCTTTGGTTCTTCCGTCTCTTTTTTCTTTCCTTCTTTAGGCTCTTCTTTTATTTGAGTTTGTTTCTTTTCATCTTTTTTCACTTTATCAAGGCGTTTCTGCCGCTGCTCCTGCTGGTAATTCTTTCTCTGCTTCTGTCGTGCTTTCGCGGCATCTAACTGGTCTTGGAACATCTGTTTCACCTGAGTAACAGTATCTTCTTCCAGGTAGCTCATGTGGCTTTTCACTTTCACCTTGAGACTCTTCAGAATTGAGATAAGCGCTTGAGGTGAGATCTTCAGTTCGCGAGCCAGTTCATACACTCTAATTTGATCCATATATATCCTTTAATTTTCTAAAATCTCATTTATGCCCTTTGTGAAGTTCTTGTCAATTACTGCTACAAGGGTCAGTTTTTGCCGTCCAAAAATAGTGCTTAATTCACTATCATCAAAGAGATGAGATATCTTTATCCCTTTTGATGCGCAATCCTGTGTTCGTTTTCTCATGAAATTATTCTCTTTCTTGCCGGCAAAAATAAGCTTAGTTTCATTTTTTTTGATGCTTCTCTCAACAGCCAGTCTGCCGATAGAAACAGCTTTTGCTTTTCTTGCAATCCGAAGCATATTTGCTACTTTTTCTTTACTTTCTTTAACCATGAGTCTAACGAAGCTCTACATTTTTCCTTATCACAGAAATAATATCCTCTGCCTTCGAGAATACTTTTCTCATCAAAGAGGATAGCGCCTTTCTGTATCACAAATCTATGCATCGAGCACTTCGAACCTTTTTCTTTGCATATCACACATGTTCGAACAGGTATATGACCTTTATTCGAAGCTTTATTGGGCATTAAAAATATTTCGCAGATTCTTTGATCTTTTCAGCGGTTTTCACACCTACGCCTTCAATCTGAGTCAATTCTTCCACAGTGGCAAGATGGATATCCTGCACAGAAGTATAACCTGCTTCATGAAGGATCTTACCCACTTTTTCATGGACACCGTCAAGATCGAAAATTTGGCTTGTAATACGGCGTTCATTTGCAGCGATCTCTTCATACTCTTCTTCAAGAAGAACATCCAATTTATAATTGGTCAGTTTGGCAGCAAGCTTGATGTTTTTGCCGCCTTTACCAATTGCAATATTTTTATTATCTTCATCAACAATGATCTGAGCAAACCGTCCCTTATCAGCAAGATAGACACGTTTCACCAGTTCTGGGCCAACTGCATTTCGTATAAAATCTTCCGGGTTATCACTCCAGAGAGCAATATCGACCTGTTCGCCATTAAGCTCTTTGCGGATCTCCCCTATTCGAATTCCTTTAGAACCGATGCAGCTCCCATAGGGATCTACATTCTCGTTATTGCTCGCAACAGCAACTTTGGTTCTAAATCCCGGTTCACGGACAATTTTTTTGATCACGACAATGCCGTCTGCAATTTCCGGTATCTCGTTTTCGAAAAGTTTTATGATAAATTCGGGGCGTTTTCTGGAAAGGATAACACGCACTCCGCTTTTTGACTGGCGAATACTTGCCACATAAGCTTTCAGAAAATCATTTGCTTTATAAAATTCTGTTTCCACCTGTTCTTCGGTTGGCAGAAGCGCATCGGTAAATCCAATATCAATGATATATCCGTTAAATTCTACTTTCTTCACCGCACCGGAAATGATCTCCCCTTTTTGCTTTTCATAGTCGACTTTGACCTTTTCGGTCTCGGATTCTCTGAATCTATTTATTATTGCCTGACGTGCAGACTGTATTGTCTTGCGTCCGAAATCAGACACCGGCATTTCAAGAGGAATTATATCACCAATCTCGGCTTCAGAATTGATCTTACGAGCTTCTTGAAGGACTATTTCATCGAGGAAACCTGTAGTTTCTTCAACAACTACAGCATCGAATTTTGCGACAACTTCACTTTCATCAAAATTAATTTCAACAGCGAGTTCAGTCTCCTCGGATAACTTCTTTTGAAGGGTGGATTCCAGGCTTTCTTTTATGATCTCAGCAATTTTTTCTCTGTCAATCTGCTTCAGTCGGGAAAATTCTTCAATAATAGAAATCAAATTAAATGCCATAATAACCTCTATTCCTTTTTAGTTTTTGATGATGTGCTGGGCCACACAAATATAGTTTTCGCCTTTTGGACATCGGATATATTGATCAATCTCATTTCTCCATTTTCGCTTGCGAGAGTGATCGTCTGCCCATCTACACCAGAGACATTTCCGTGTATCGTTTCATGATTACGTTCAGCATTGAGAAAAGTAATTTTTACAAACTCGCCAACTGCACCTTGAAAATGTTCAATTGTAAAAAGCGGACGCGACAGACCCGGGGAAGAAACTTCAAGATAATATCGGGTTTCGATGACATCGTTCATATCCAGGTCATCACCAAGCATTCTGCTATAAACCTCGCAATCATCAAGAGTTACGCCCTCTGGTTTTGTAATATATATAAGCAGATTATGAGCGCTCCCTCTCCGTTTCAGTTTCCAGTCATAAATCTGAAAACCTGTTTCATCGCAGATGCGATCAATACTTTTCTTTAGTGCATTTTTATCTATCATACTCTCATTTCTAAATACAAAAAATGCTGGTTGGGAGAACCAGCGAAGAACTGCATGAATTTTGTTAAAAAGTCGTAGTACCGTGTTTTCTTGTCAAATATTATACAAATTACATAATATAAATAAGTTATTATTATTAATAAGAATAAAAAAGCCCCCAAAAATAATAAATTGAGGGCATATAACAAAAAGCTAATTCAGTTACTTTATATACATCATTTTATGCACGTCACTATCCACTCCCCGGAATTTGTACAAATATGCGCCATTAGACACTTTATTTCCAAAATGATCCGAACCATCCCAAACAATAGTGCCGTCCTGTTGCAACGAAGAAAACTCTTTAATTTTTCTCCCTTTGATATCAAATATTTCGAGAGAAATATTATTTTGATGAGCAGGGATTGAGTAGGAAATTAAAGTAGAAGCAGAGAATGGATTGGGATAATTCTGCAGGACGATGTCATTTGATGACGAGTTTGGCGGATCGACACTTACTGGGGGGATCTTCATAAAGGAATAATAACGACTCAGGAGCGCAGCTTTATTGTTGTTACCTGTCCCATCAATTATTGAGCCGAACAGGATCGAGCTCATCATCGCTCTGTACGTGCCGTCTGGACCGTCCCAATAACTAACTCTGCCAATCATATCCTGGGATTGTACACATATCCCTGCAGACGCTGCACCAAGCTCATCCACACCATAATCTGATTCTGAAAAGTACTGATAATCAACCATAATAGGATCAGCAAACGTGCCCGGAACACCCGCAAGATATTGAACATTCATATTGCCGCCTTCACCGTCAAATGAATTTCCAAAGTAGGAAAAGAGTGAAGTCCCCTGCAAACCCGATGCAACATCAGTACCTTCTATGTATACTGATTTTCCTGATTCAATAAAATCAATGATCATCTGCTGTTCGATTGAGCCAACCTGGCCCGGAGGAGTGGTTCCTCAACCAAAGCACCAGTGTCCGAGTGTAATGAACAACATATCATAATCACTTAGATTTGTGGGCAAATAACTGAATGTCGTGTAGGATAAAGTCATATTATTGAATGCTTTTTCAAGGGCGTATTCACATCCGACATATCCAGCGCCTTCCGGATCTTCAATTGTGGAGTAGTTATCATTATCCCAGAGTAATATTTCTGCTGAAAGCGACACAGCAGAAACAGCAATGAGCATTGCCGCTAATGCGACAACTCTCTTTATATATTTTTTTCTATTCATTGTACCTCCGAATATGAAAATAGATTAGGTTTTTAGGTGAGGTTGTCAAGCAATCACTTAGCTTCCTCGTTACAGCGGGAAAGTAACTCAACATTCCGACCTGTCTCGGTGTAATGAAATGAAAACGGATGTTGAGTACGCAAGATTGGAATCTTGCGCTACATTGCAGAACCCTTGAATATTTTGAAACCGTTCGCGAGATTTATCATACATTTCGGAACTTCCTTTATTGATTTCAATTCGTGTTAATCCGTGGTTAAATTACACCACTCGAATAATCGGCTTCTTTCCCTCAATTACTTTTCCTATGATCTGCGCATGCACGATTCCTGCTTTATGCAGTTCTTCGATAATTTCGGATGCTTCTTTCCCGGGCACTGCTGTAAGCAACCCGCCAGAAGTCTGTGCATCACAAAGAACAATTTTCTGTACCTTTGATAACTTCGGGCTCCACTCAACACTTGTCTCGACATACTTCATATTCGAGAGCGTCCCACCCGGTATGACATTTCCTGCTGCCAGTTCATAAACTCCATCAAGAACCGGTACATTTTCTGCATGAAGCTCAACTGCCACATTGCTCCCCTGCACCATTTCCATAAGATGCCCGAGTAGACCAAAACCGGTCACATCTGTGCAGGCATGAACAGTATAATTGAGAAGAATCTCCGCAGCTTTTTTATTCAACTCAGCCATTGTCGAGATCAGAATATCCTTTTGTGCATCATCTAGCAACCCTCTTTTTAATGCAGTTGAAAGAATGCCAGTTCCAATTGGTTTGGTTAAGATCAGCACATCATCCTTTTGCAAACCCACATTCTTCCATATCCTCTCAGGATGTACGCTGCCGACTACTACCATTCCGAATTTCGGCTCAGTATCCTCTATCGTATGACCACCGATCACGAAAATTCCAGCTTCCTGCGCCTTGTCCTGCGCTCCCTGAAGGATTTTTTCGAGCACAGACATAGGCAGTCTGTTTGAGGGGAATCCAACAATATTCAAACCAAACAAAGGTGTTGCTCCCATAGCATAGATATCACTCAGCGCATTTGCTGCAGCGATTGCGCCAAATTCATATGGATCATCCGCAATGGGCGTAAAGAAGTCGAGGGTCACAACCAATGCGGTTTCCTCATTGATCTTATACACCGCAGCATCATCAGCAGTTTGTGTACTCACCAGGATTTTCGGATCATCAGGGATAGGTAATCTTTTAAGTATATCTTCCAGCAAAGCCGGCTCGATCTTGCAGGCACAGCCCATGCCATGCGTGTAATGAGTGAGTTTTATTTCTTCTACTTTGTCAGGTATACTTTCTTTCATATCTCCCTGGAAATTTCTAATAACTTTTATAACTTCTTCCGCTGCCTTCTCGATATCTTCCTTTGTGGTAAATCGTCCTGTTGAAAAACGTATCGTACCCATTGCATATTCGATGGGCACATCCATTGCTTCCAGCACTGCGGACACATCGATCTGGTCGGAATGGCATGCAGCACCCGCAGATGCAGCAACATTTGTAAGTTCGGAAAGGACTGTATTCGCTTCCACATTTCTGAAAGAAAGACTGAGAGTATTCGGCAACCGTTTTTCAGGATGCCCGTTCAATATAAAATCGAGTCCCGAGTCCTCTATTTTTTTATGAAGTAAGTCCCTCATCTCCTTCATATGTTGCATATTTTCCTGCAAGTTTTTTCCTGCGATCTCGCATGCTTTCCCGAGTCCGACATCGCAGAGAATATTCTCCGTACCGGCTCGTAGATTCTGCTCGTGATCTGCGCCGTGAATGATCTTTTCGAGCTTTACACCGCGCCGGATATACAGTGCCCCTATCCCCTTCGGCCCATAGAGCTTATGCCCTGCAATGGACAGTAGATCAACCTTCAATTCACCCACATGGACAGAAATTTTCCCTGTGGACTGCGCCGCATCCGTATGCATGGCAATATCGTGCCTGTGCGCGATCTTAGCTATTTCTTTTATCGGCTGGATAGTACCCACTTCATTATTTGCATGCATAATGGAGATAAGAATTGTCTGCGGAGTAATTGCTTTTTCCACATTATCGGGATGCACCATGCCATATTCATCAACTGGAACGTAGGTGATCTCAAATCCCTGAGATTTCAAGTACTCGCACACTTCTACGACTGCAGGATGCTCTACCGATGAAGTAATAATATGATTGCCTACGGACTTCTTTGCATACGCGATGCCCTTGATCGCAAAGTTATTGGACTCCGATCCGCCGCTGGTAAAAATGATCTCATCCGGGTTGGCATGAATGAGCGCCGCAACCTGTGCGCGTGCTTTTTCCACAGCTTTACGCGTCTGCACGCCATACCAGTGCGTACTCGAAGGATTGCCGAAATACTCCTCCAAAAAGGGCTTCATTACCTCTGCCACCTCAGGTGCAAGTGGCGTAGTGGCATTATAGTCAAGATATATGGGTTTCAATCGTTTACTCCATAAAATCAGTTTATTCCAAACTACTGTAATATCATTGCAATTATTTAATAGTAAAACTACAAAATGAATCGTGCATGAAGATCACGAAGCATCTGATAGGTATTGATGTATTTCAAACCAAACTGCAAGCATATATTAGGAATCTTAACCTTCTTAGATATTGAAGGCACTAATACCTCCATAGTTACCACGATAGCATCAAGATGTTTTGCTAATGCAATTACCCAGGGATCAGCTTTCTCTAAGAAAGTTTGGTAATAAGCAATTTCATAATTTTTTCTTACATGATCTGCTACAGTTTGATAAATATGCTGAACTTCTATAGCTGGGGTAATAAATAATTGTGAGTCCTTTCTGGCTTTGAACCACTCGGATAATTTATCTTCTCCATCCAATATCTCGTTATATACTTCAGATGATGTGATAATATTTTCTTTTTCTACCTGTACATCTATCCAATCCCAAAAAGCAGGAACTATATCAAAACTATAAGGACCATTTTTTGCCTCAATAAAGACATTTGAATCAAGACAATATTTACTCAAACCTACACCCCATATATCTTCTCCGCCACCTTTTCGAGTGTTTTTATTTTCACATTTAAAAGTTGGGAAGCTTCTCTGAATAACAGGCGACCTTCGAAAGTTGCATTGATAATTGCATGCGTTAAAGTATGACTATTACGGCTAATAAAATTGTTAAAAAAGTCACCACCAGATCTACCTCTGTCAGTTTTTTGTTCAGCAAGCTCCTTATAATAACTTTCAAAGAATTCATCTCTCGAAATAATCTCCATATCCAATGCTTTTCGTAATATAACAACAGAGCTCACACGAAAAACTCTTACTAACTTATATATATTCTCCAGTATCGAAGAAGATAAATTCCATTGAAAATTAAATTCTTCTTCCGGAACGAGTACCTCAGAAGCAACAGCATCACAAAACGACTCTATCTTTTGCTCTTGATCTATATCGATTTCATCTATTTTTACGTTAGAAATACCACTTTCTCCAATAAAAATATGCACAATTTCATGTATCAGGGTAAATATCCTTCCAGCAACAGAGTCTTTACCATTAACAAAAATAAAGGAAACTATGGGATCGCATAATGCAAAACCACGAAACTCATCAACATCCAAACTTCGGTGAGTATTTCCATTTACAACCCCAGATCTCAACACAATGATTCCTCTTTCTTCAACAAGTTCCACCAAGTTTTTAAGATAATCACTCCAGCTTGTGACATTCCGACGTGCATTTTCATTTATTCCAAATATAAGAGCGATATCATCAGCTACTTTCTGAGTATTCGAATTGATATTAAATTTTCCAACAAATTCAAGATTACCAGCACCTTCTTTAATTAGATTCTCTTTATACCAATATTGTTTTCTTAAAGCATCATTCATAACATCCAGGAAATCAGGACTAATCGGTTTGGTATGCTTTATGTCGATTCTCCTTAAATCCGGAATCGGGATTCGTTCGTCAGGAATCTCAGACATAAAAAGGTACCCAAATGGTATACTAAGCTTTTGTGCAACCTGTTTTGCTTGATTAAATGTTGGATACGAAAGACCATTTCTCCAGTCCACTATTTTCTCTGGTTTAACTTTTACTTTTTGTGCTAAATCGGTTTCAGAGATATCTTTTCTGCTGATAGCCCATTTTAAAATTTGAGGAGAGATGATTGCTTCCATATTATTTTTTCATTTATTTTATTTAATTTTATTAAACTATTTTTTAGAAATTCATGTCAATAAATTAATTTTCTTGTTGAAATAGCTTGAGGTAGATAGGTTTCATAATA
>CAYUTH010000088.1:0-4982 GCA_964447485.1 uncultured Candidatus Cloacimonadota bacterium
AACGGCGTTATGCCGGAAAATGTTGAACATCTTATTAAAGAGATCGCACCGCTTACTCACGTAAAGATTATGGGACTCATGACTATGGGACCATTCACCGGTGATCCAGAAGATGCGCGTCCATATTTCGTAGAAACACGGCGCATTTTTGAACAGATCAAAGTACTCGACATTCCACATGTTGAAATGAAATATCTTTCAATGGGCATGAGCAATTCCTATAAAATTGCCGTTGAAGAAGGAGCAAACATAATACGGATAGGCACAAAATTGTTTGGAGCAAGAGCGTGTAAATATGAACCAAAAAGATAATAACATCCGTCCCTTGAAACGAGGAAAGGGCATCGCAAAGATCATGAGTTATGAAGAGGGCATCGAGCTCGAACTTCCTATGTACAAATCTGAGATCAAAGCAGGTTTCCCCTCCCCTGCGAGTGATTATATCGAATCCACACTCGACTTGAATAAATTCCTCATCAAGCATCCGGCAGCTACTTTTTTTGTCCGTGTGGAAGGTGACTCGATGATCGATGCCGCAATACATTCCGGGGATATTCTCATTGTTGATAGAGCAGTCCAAGCTGAGAAGCAAAAGATAGTTATCGCAGCAGTGAATGGAGAACTGACCGTGAAGAGGATCTGGCATCAGAACGACAAACTCTATCTGCAATCCAGCAATATCAATTTTAAACCCCTCGAGATCACTGCCGATATGGATTTCCACATCTGGGGCGTGGTTACCTATGTGATACATAAACCGATATAGAAGTAATTGAACGCTGATTAACACTGATGATGCTGATAAACACTGATAAAAAACAAAATATAAAATTGAACGAATTTTTTTATTTCTTTTCTAAATAAAGTGGACTATGTTTGATATGTTACAACTTCTAAAACATTACCATTCCTGGATTTCTGCTTGCGCAGGAACGACATTCGTATTAAAATTAATAATTTTCTCTGTGCTCTCTGTGGTTTTATTTATTTATTCTGCGATAATCTGCACAATCTGTGTGGGTCTGCGTGCTACTTTCTAATGAAAAACATCGTCGCACTTGTTGATTGTAATAACTTCTATGCTTCCTGCGAGCGGGTGTTCAGACCGGACCTCGAAGGAAAGCCGATCATCGTTCTCTCCAATAATGACGGGTGTGTCGTTGCCCGTTCTAACGAAGCGAAGAAACTTGGCATGCCTTTTGGTAAACCGGTCTTCGAAGCAGAATGTCTTATAAAAAAACATAATATATACGTCTTCTCTTCAAACTATGCTTTGTATGGCGACATGTCGTACCGTGTGATGCAAACACTTGAGCAATTCAGTCCGGACCTGGAAATTTATTCAATAGATGAAGCATTTCTTGGACTGTCCGGTTTTGTTGATAGGGATCTTACTGGGTATGGGTGGAAGATCAAAAATACTGTCACGAACTGGACTGGTATTCCTGTTACTATCGGTATTGCTGAAACGAAAACTCTGGCAAAAGTCGCGAACCGTTTTGCAAAAAAAAACAAGAAATATAATGGGGTTCTAGATATAACTTCGTTTAGTGAACATGAAATCGATGAATTTCTGAAAAAGGTAGATGTATCAGACATCTGGGGTGTGGGCTGGCAATACGAAAAACTCCTCAAACGCAATAATTTTCATACTGCATACGACCTGAAATATGCGCCGGATAAATGGGTAAAAAAGAACATGACCGTGATGGGACTTGCAACTGTTTTTGAGCTTCGAGGAACTCCCTCAATAAATCTTGAAGAAGTAACCCCACACAAAAAAGAGATCGTGAGTTCGCGCTCTTTTGGACACCCTGTCGAAACATTAGAAGAAATGGAAGAGGCTGTGGCGACATATGTCACAACTGCTGCAGAAAAACTCCGAAAACAGAAATGCCTTGCATCTTTCATCCAGGTTTTCGTGGCGACAAATCGCTTTAAACCAAAAGAGCCGCAATACTCAAATGCTTATATGTTTGAGTTGCCGGAAGCGACAGACAGTACTGCTGAATTCATTTCTCATGCGCATGAAAATCTCAAAAAAATCTATCGGGAAGGATACCGTTACAAAAAAGCAGGTATTATGCTGAGTGGTATTGTCGAGCAGGATAAGTACCAGCTCAATCTCTTTACAGAATCCTATTTTCACAGTAGAAATCGAAAACTGACCGAGATGATAGATAACATCAACTACAAATGGGGAAGTAACACATTACACTATGCAGCCACAGGGATTAAAAAACCGTGGATGATGAAACGCGCACACAAATCACCGCATTTTACCACGCAGTGGGATCAAATTCGTGTGGTAAAAGCAGACGATAATAAGGAGTAACTATGTGTGGAAGATTTGCCAGAATAAATACTGCCAAAGAGATAAAGGAGATATTCAATCTTGATCAAGTTGAGGTCGAACTTCAACCAAGTTATAATATTGCTCCAACACAAGATGTTGCTGTGATACTTGAAAATGGAGGTTCAAAACTAACTGCTATGCGCTGGGGACTGATCCCTTTCTGGGCAAAGGATACTGCAATTGGTTCCAAGCTTATCAATGCACGGTCTGAAACGATTGATGAAAAACCCAGTTTCAAATATTCATTTCAAAAAAGAAGATGCCTGATCGTTGCAAATGGCTTTTATGAGTGGCAGAAACGAGGTGCGAATAAATTCCCCTTCTTTATTCATCTCAAATACAATCGGCTATTTTGCTTTGCCGGTATTTATGACAACTGGAAATCTCCCGATGGTGATAAGATCACATCTTGCAGTATAATCACAACTGATGCCACAAATGAGATCAAATCCATCCATCCGCGCATGCCGGTTATTCTTTCCGAAAAGGACTTTTCAGTATGGTTTAAGAACAGCGATATACCTGCATTGAAGCAGTTACTCATCCCCTATGCCGAGAATGATCTGAGGTTTCACCTGAAGTTAATTCACCGGTGAATAACACACCCGACTTGATTGAAACTCACACGGAATTATTTGATAAATAATTTGTTTTGATGATAAAAAATAGTTTCTGCTTAGAAGATATTATTAAAACCTGAGATTTTTAATACATCCCTCCCCTTTTCATCCCATCCAGCGTCACGCCATCCGCATTGAACATCTCATCGGGAAGCATAAGCACATCATATACTTCATCTTGTATCGCTCGTTTTACATCCTGACCTGCGAGCAGACCTGCGACAGTTACATCTTTGCCTAGGAATTCATTCTCAACTGCAATCACTCTCCATCCCTGATCGTGCAGCGAATTATGCTCATCAATAAGCTTCTTTAAAACCGGATAAAATGCAATACCTGTGACAAATAAGACTTTTTTGTTTTTGTGTTGGTGCAACAATTCATCAGAATAATCATTCCATCCATCCAGAAAATCCCTCACCATTCCGATGCCATTCTCAATTTGAGGATACCCTTCGTAATATTCTTCATCAGGAATTGGAAGTTGCGCAAGAAGGAAGAATTCATCAGCAAGGGAAACAATACCGGAACCATATTTTTCATTGAACTGCTTTCTCCATTTTTTGGACTGTAAAATCACTTCCTTTGCCTGTGATCTGTTTACTTTTTTCAATGGTGTAAGACTTTCTCTGAATTTCGTTAATCCTAATGGAACTATACCGATCGACTGTACTGCAGGGTAGAGCGAAGCAAGATCATGAACTGTTCGGGAGAGTTCTTCCCCATCATTCCATACTGGAACAAGAACGATCTGCGTATGCATTATAATATCATTTTCAGCAAAGAGTGAAAGTTTTTTCAAAATGGACATTTCTTTCTTATACCGCATAATCTTCTGTCGCAGTGCGTCATTTGTCGTATGGACTGAAATATATAATGGTGAAAGATGCTGCTCAATGATCCTTTGATAATCTTTCTCTGCCAGATTTGAAAGTGTGATGAAATTTCCATGGAAGAATGAGAGCCGGAAATCATCATCCTTCACTTTTAGAGAAGGACGTGCATCGGGATGAATTTGATCAACGAAGCAAAAGATACAGTTGCAGCCGCACTTTCGAACCTTGAGCGGATAGAGTTCGAGCCCGATATCTTCATCAATTTCCTTTTCAAAAAAATGAGTGAGTATTTGCTTTCCCCGCTGTATTCTCACTGTGAGCTTTTCATCAGCTTGATAAAAAATGTAATCGAGTACATCTTGTATTTCGTGACCATTTATGGAAATGAGAATATCTTCCGTCTGAATCCCGATTTCTTCAGCGATTGTTTCTGATGCGATTGATTGTATTCTTACAGGCATAAAAATAAGAAAGGCGGGAATGAACCCGCCTTAAACATGTTTTGATGTTTTAGAATTTATATTCTTTTGCAAGAATTTCCTGAGCAGCAGTAAGTCCTGCTCCCCATTCGAATTTCCAGCCGAGTTCATGAAGTGCGATCTCAAGAGCTGAGAGCACGGATATAATATCGAAAATTTCAATATATCCCATGTGCGCAATTCGGAATATCTTACCTTTGATGGGAGCCTGTCCACCGGCAATTGTGAAACCATATTTATCACGGAGATTTTTCACGAGTGCAAGCCCATCGACTGACTCGGGCACTTTTACCGCAGTTGCCACATCGCAGGAAGGATTTGCATACAATTCCAGCCCAAGAGCTTTTACTGCTGCACGGACTGCTTTTGCAAGCACCTGATACTGATAGAACATATTTTCAATACCGCGCTCTTTTATCATATCGATGGCAACAAGCAAACCTTTGATATGGATCACAGAACCGGTGTAAGGATCGGTGTTATCTGCCAGTTTTTTTCTATACTTCTTCCAATTAAAATAGTAATTCGGCTGAGTGCATGTATCGATCACCTTCCATGCTTTCTCACTCACTGCCGCATACGCATGTCCGGGAGGAAGCATCAACCCCTTTTGGGAACCTGCAACGCAAATGTCCACTTTCCAGTCATCCATATAGAATTCCTGTCCACCGAGTCCCGAAATCGCATCAAT
>CAYUTH010000088.1:5082-9657 GCA_964447485.1 uncultured Candidatus Cloacimonadota bacterium
CCGCGAATGATAATTGCCTTATCTCCGGGATTGAGCACATTGGAAATCGCTCCTTCCATTGCGCCAGTGCCGCTTGCTGTAAAAATCAACACATCATTTTTTGTCTGGAAAATATATTTCAGACCTTCGATAGCTTTTCCTACTTTTTCTTTGAATGCAGGGGTTCTGTGATGAACCATTGGTTCTGAGATAACCTGCAGGATTTGCTCCGGAACCGGTGTAGGACCGGGTGCTAATAAATATTTTTTCATTTTGCTACTCCCTTCTTATAGAAGCATTTATTTTTTACTATATTCTTTTATGATTTCAACAACCCATTGGGTCACTTTTTCCAGATCATCAATCTTAATATTTTCATGCGTGGAATGCACATCGTTCATGCCTGTGCCAATAATAGGAACAATAAGTCCGTGCTCGGCAAATACATTTGCATCACTCCCGCCACCGCCGGTTTCTATCTTTGGTTCGACACCGATATTTCGCGCTGCCTTCTCCGCAATTTTCACTATCTCTTCGTCTTCACTGATCTTGAGAGCAACGAAATCCTTTAGTACATGTCCGTGCGAAGAAGCTTTAAATACTTTTGAATCAAACTTTACCTTATGCTTCGCAGCAACCTTTTCAAATGTCTTAATAATATTATTAGTGAGTTTCTCAAGTTTTTCTTCATCATGACTGCGAACTTCACCACTGACAAAACATGTTTTCGGAACAATATTATGCGCAAGTCCCCCTTTGATATTCCCAATATTCGCAGTGGTCTCGAAATCAATTCTTCCGAGTTTCAGTTTGCCAATAGCTTCTCCGGCAACCTGGATAGCATTGATGCCTTTTTCCGGAGATCCGCCAGCGTGTGCTTCTTTCCCGTTCACGACGATCTCAAAAATATTCAGTGAAGGAGCGTGTGTAACGATGGAACATACTCCATGCCAGTCAAGAGCAAAGCCGACCTTTGCATCGATAAGAGAATAATCAAGATTTTTTGCGCCAAGCAGGCCGATCTCTTCAGAAATCGTAAATAAAACCTGTATCGGAGCGTATTCGTAACCTTCTTCATGAAGGCGCTTTATCGCCTCAACAATTTGGGCAATACCGGCTTTATCATCGCTGCCGAGGATTGTTGATCCATCAGTTGTTATATAGCTGTCTTTTATGATAGCTTTGACCCCTATGCCCGGTTTTACAGTATCCGTATGAGCGCAAAGAAGAAGAGGTTCTTTATCTATTTTCCCCTTGAAATTAGCAATGAGATTTCCCACATTTCCTTGTGTGGCATGATGTGCATGGTCGAAGATAACTTCCGCACCCATTTCAGAAAGATCATTTGCAATTTTTTCAGCTACCCTCTTCTCATCCTTAGATTCACTATCAATTTCAACTAACGAGATGAAATACTCTACTAATCTGTCCACGCTATCTCCTCACGAAGTGTTATTTTAAGCAATGCATTAAACATTTATTGACTCATGTGCTAATTTACATTTTTGATAATTATGATAGTTGGATAATAGGTTTGAGGTAGTAATATTTGTCAAATAATTCACTCCTGCCACTTTTTTTTCTCAAAAATCTGCTTATTCTACAGGATTTAGAAAACTGTTTTACTTCTTCGTGAATTCTATCCTACTTTTAAAACCTTGAACCAAATTTCATCATTCACGATAACTGCTTTATATTGGACATCATCAGCAATATAGTAGGTTTCTCCATCAATAAACAGCAATTCCCGCTTATCAGGTATAATCTCAACGAGTGAACCAACAGGCAGCTCAATGACAGCATATTCGTTTTTCTCAACGAATTTTAAGACCTTGAACCAAATTTCATCATTTACGAGAACCGCTTTATATTGGATTCCATCAGCAATAAAGTACGTTTCTCCTTCGACGATTAATTTTTCGCTGTAGTCCGGTATTGTTTCGACAAGTGCTCCAATCGGAGGACGAACAACCACATACTCATCTTCATCTTCATAATATATATAATATACATTGCAGCAGTAATAATACTCGATGTCACGCCACCAGAAGGCATAATAGTATGGGGGCAGCCAATTTATCCGACATCCAAAAGGAGGCCATACTCTTCTGTAATAACCATCCCAGGGCTCGTAACAATATCCATAATACCATCGATATTCAATATTATTGTAGATTGTGATCTGAATATCAGTGTTGTGTTCGATCTCCTCTGGTTCAAGGATCGATCTTGGAGAGATGTAATTTGAAGGTGTTCCATGCGGTTTCTCTTTGAGATAGTTTTCGATGATCTCGTTATCTGTTCCAGTATTCTTGTCAATTATGGATTTTGAATGTAACATCAAATCATTCTTTGATGAAATATTCTTATCAGCGTCCTGATGATATTGTTGATTATCATAGATCTTGTCTGAACTTGTAGTGTTGTTCTTTTCATTCGAGGTTTCGACTTTAGTCTTCTCGATCTGGATATTCGGAGTCTTATCTTCGCTTGTTTTCTTATTTGGAACAGTAATGACTTCGACCTTCTTTTTTACGGCAGATTTCTCTTTCTCATCATCAGTTGTCGTATTTTTCTTAACTCCAACCTCTTTGACAGTTGTGTTATTTGATGCTGTCTTCTCAGTCGTCGATTTTGTTTCTACTTTCTCTTTCTTGTCAGTGACGTTTTCTGCGATCTTTTTTTCAGTTGTGTTTTTTGCATTTGCGGGGATTTTTGATCCTGGTCCAGCTATAGCAAGAGAAGTGATGAATAGAAATGCAATAAGAAATATGGTAAAAATACCGTAGTTTCTTGCCTTTCCTTTTTTCATTTTAACCACCTATAAAAATTTTTTGCATTTGTTTAGAGTATTAATATTTGAAAAAGTTTAAATTGTGATATTGATAAAACATCTATGTTATTCTCCCTTATACCCATGTTCCACAAAAAAGAGATCTCCGTCTTTTATCAAACCAATCCCTGGTGCATAAATTTTGTAATCTTTCGCATTGGGTTCAAGCGGTGTCGTTTCTTCCACAACCAAGCAATCTGTAAAATTTTCTGAAGGAGTTGATAACGTATCTGAGATCGAGAGAATTCCGGGAATCATCAAACCAAATAGTGCACCATTTTCTCCCGAAGCCCATGCCCCATGATGGTTTACTATCTCACTGTTCTTGTATATATCAACCTCTTCGCCAAAATAATATATGCTGCTCGTGTTCGTATCAAAAGCAAAATAATTTCTTGAAATTTCAATAATTTCACCATTTACAGATTCTTTCTCTTCGACGATGCGCGTCTCTAAACCATCGACTATCTTCGTCTCATCAAGAACAGTAATGACAAGTCTCTCACGTTCATCGGTATCATTATTTTCAAGGACAAGATAATAATTTGGTTCAAGGATGAAGTATGTATTACTTCCAGTTGGCGAAAAGTGATGTGATTCCACCATAAAATCTTTTGTCCACACACATTCTTCCTGTGCAAAGATAAAGGAGTATACGCACATGCATACAATGAGAAATAGCCAAAATTTTTTATTCATTTCAATCCGCCTTGATCAATTACTTGTTTTTAAAATAATGAAGCGTATACATGTCAAGAAATACTATTGAGAATTTCATTGACAAAATTAACTCTCATTCTTGCTAATAAAGCGCGATGAGTTGAAATAACTTAATCGCAAAGAGGTAAAAATGAAAAATTTTTGTAGAAATTACATATCGCTTTTTATCATGACATTTTTGATACTATTCCTTTCTACATCCTGCACAGAAACAGTCGCACCTGAGGATTCAATGAGTGTATCATTTCCCCTGCTTCATAAAAAACACGACCTGTACTATCATCTCGATCATATGGCACGGTCGATTGAAATGCTCTTTACAGAAGAGATTGATGAAGCCACCATTGCTGATAATATTGATTATTCCGATGCAACCGGTTCATTGAGTGCGCATTATGATCTCGAAGTTTTCGGTAAGATCGTGACACTTCAATTTCATCCTGAATTTTATCTCAATGACGGCTGGAAATATATGCTCACCATCACAACCGGGCTGAAGTCGGTTACAGGTGAATCTCTCAAGAAAACAGAGGAAACCCAGTTCAGAACAACAGGGGAACCAATCGACTTGATCGCGAATGGCGGCAGCCTGCAACGGAATTCCATCGTGTGCATAAGCGATGTACATATGGGAGATGAAAGAGCAGTTGCAGGTGGATATTGCTGGTTTGATGAAAATGCAGATGCTCTTGAGAATTTTCTCGATTATGTAATGAGCAGTCCTGACGTGAAACAGCTTGTGATCCTTGGTGATCTCTTCGATGAGTGGCTTGTCCCCTATGATGTTGCTCCTTTTGATTCAACTGTGAATATCCACAATTCTGAGGAATATTTTAATGCCATAGCAAACTGCCCGACCAATGCCGAAATTTTCAATAAATTCAGAACTATTGTGAACGAAGGAGAGATAGAACTGATCTATGTTCCGGGCAATCATGATATGCTGCTCACACAAGAAATACTGGATGGTATCATTCCGAATATCACATGGATGGGGGACGTGCCCGGTCTCGGGAAATATTCGCCTGTTGATGGGATTATCA
>CAYUTH010000089.1:0-9632 GCA_964447485.1 uncultured Candidatus Cloacimonadota bacterium
CGAGAAAATAATCGACATCACAAAAGCAAAATATATAGAAGTTCATCCCAAAACGAAATTTAACCTGCTTAAAGGAGAAAAAGCTTTTATTGACGAAGAAAAGCTTACTGAATTTTTTGCTGCTGTGAATGAAATAAAAAAAGAAATATAAATCAATATACAGTAAGATAATACGAAAAAAGAAAAAAGTATTCTCTTGAAAAAAAACAAAACTGTGCATCTCTAATCATAAATTATATGAGGACTAGGTAAGTAAATGAATAAAAAGATAAAACCGTTTCTTTTCCTATTTTTATTTCTTCTCACAGTAAATATTGTATATGCTTCGGATGGCACCTTCAGCCTGGCACAGCTTATAGAAGAATACCTACATAACAGCTATAATGGGCGAATAAGATCCGAGCAGCTAAGCTGTCAGCAATATGTGCTCGATAACAGTAAAGCAGCTTTCTTACCACAATTCACCTCCAGTTTCCAAACTCCGGGTCATTACTACTCCAAACAAGGAGCCACGATAGGAGACAGCATTCGCAATGATTATAATTATCTTAGCGGCAATCTCATCATGTCGGAAACATTTCCCTTCAATGCCGAGTTGAGCATTTCAAAGTCATTAACCTATGATCTCTACGAAGATCAGACCTACATTAATGCGGAAAATAACATTAATTTTAAGTATTATCTCTTCAAAAAGAATATTCCTAAATTAGAGTTTAAAAAAAACGAATTGAAATACAATGAGCTGACCTTAAGCCAAAAAAGCGAGCTTAATTCGGACATCTTCGAGCTTGTGCAAAATTATTATAAAGCAATCGACCAAAAGTTCACTATTAATATTCTGGAAAAAAAATTAGTTAGAAATCGTAATGTTGCAGCGATGTCCGCAATCGAATACACTACCGGAATAATGGATATTTTAACCCTCAACCAAATAAAAATCCAGGAAAAGCAAACAGAGCTCGAGCTGTCTGAAAAGAGAAAAACCTATGAGTATTATGTTCAGAATTTAGCGGATCAGATCGGCTGCGATAAAATAAGCGACATTAGCATCGACACAACGCTATTTGTTTTTCACGCTGCCGATTTTAACATCGAACATAATCCCGAAATCAAAATTCTAAAATCACAGATTAACGCAATAGCGATCGACGAAAAACTGGCAGGGAGAGAGTTCGATTGGTATCTGACATTGGGATTGAATTATAATTGGGGAGGAAACGGTCATTCTATCGATTCCTTTGCCAAGGACATCCACACGGATAATTATTCCGCATACATCGGAGTGGAATTGCCGATATTCGACGGCAGAATAACAAGTAGAAATATCCTGATATTGAGATCGCAGGAAGAAGAAATAAAACTACAACTGGAACAAAAAGAGAAAGAATTGAAAACGAGGTGGAACTATCTGTCTGAAATGATATCCCTGCTTAGAGATGAGATCGAAACATACAGTGAATTGATAGAGTGGGCAGATAATAATTTAAATGTCGCAACCGGCAAGCTGCTGCGGGGGGAAATTTCCTATTCCGACTGGAGCCAGATCGAAGAGGATTATGAGCAGTGCATACTGAATTTGGTAAATAAAAAATTAATTTTAAATCAATATATTTTGGAAATACAAGAAATACTGGGAAATAGTCTTACCGATTTGATAATCCCGTAAAGCAGCGGAGAATATTATATGAGAAAAGGAATAAAAATAAGCTTGATCGTTATCGTCATTATCATCTTTGCAGTATTAATATATTATTATTACACCCGTCCGGCAGCATTGCAAGAGCCGGAAGATAAAGGTGTGCAGGTCGGGAAAGCAATACCGGTTAAGGTGACCATCGCACAAAGAGATACACTTATTCATTATATAAATACAGAAGGGAGAGCCGGAGAGCAGAAAATCATGGCAGGCAATTGCCGAAGTAAGCGGGACCGTTCAGGAAATACTGCATCGCAACGGAGACTCTGTTGAACAGGGAACGCTGATCCTGCAATTGGAGAATAAAACACTCGAGCAGGAGCTCATAAGCAGCAGCATAGAATATCAAAAGGAATATGCATCCTATCTTTCTTTGAAAAAGGTCATTCCCGATACGTTTACCGATTATGATGTCGAACTCTCGGATTATATCGAGGAATCTTCAACTTATAAAGAATATGAGAAATGCCTGAAAGACCTTCTTCAGCTCGATTCCGGAAATCCGGGAAAATATATTTCCCTAAAAGAAGCAGAATCGAATCTCGAATCTCTGTTTGCCCAATATAAAAAACTCAGCTACTACGCTCCCTTTGCAGGAGTTATCGGTAGCATGGATATAAAAGAAAATAATTATATATCAGAAGGGACACATGTTTTCGATCTGAATGATCCAAAAGATATGGAGATGACCGTTTCCATTATGGAGACCGATCTTCGATACTTGAAAATCGGCGAAAAAGCGTATATGAAATTTCTTGCGTATCCTGAGGAATTCATTCAGGGAATAATAGCCAATATTGATGCAGTTATCGATGAAACATCTCAACTTGCACACGTCGAAGTTTATTTTGAGAATCCGGATAACAAAATTTCCGTCGGCATGTTCGGAGAGTGCTACCTTTACGGACAGAAGGAAGAAGATGTCTTGATGGTTCCGAGTTTAGCTGTCTTGACTCGTGATGATCGCGAACTTGTGTTTACAAAAGAGGACAATCATTCCTACTGGCGATATGTTAAAACCGGCAACAATAATGGTTATTACACGGGAATCATCGAGGGAGTTCAGCCGGGAGATTCTGTGATCGTGGACAGGCATTACATACTGATACACGGCGCCGAGGTAGAGGTGAGTGACATCCTCCCGTTCGAAAGTTTCTCTTTAATCGGAACTAAAGATTGAACATCTTATATCAAACGTACTTTTTGAGGCATGAACAAAAATGATTGAGCCACAGAGAACAACGGTTGAACACGTACGAAATACATTGTATAAAAGATGAATATACCAAAATTTGCCGTTAATAAACGCGTTGCTATTTCGATGTTCCTCCTGGCTGTTCTCATTTTAGGAGGAATATCCTTTTCGCTCCTAAAGATCGAGATGCTGCCGAAGATCGAAATCCCAAAATTGGTCATTGAAACGGAATATGCCGATGCGCTGCCAGAGGAAGTCGAGGAGCTTGTCACAAAACCACTCGAAGAATCACTTTCCACACTGCAAGGATTGAAGAACATTACCTCGACCTCATCGACAGGAAAATCAATAATAATTCTCGAGTTTTACTGGAAGACAGACATCGATCTGGCAACCGTGAAAACGAGGGAAAAATTAGACCGTGTGAAATCCAGCCTGCCTGACGATGTCGAGAGACCGAACATTCTCAATTTTGATCCTTCCGAAAAGCCGATAATAAGCTATGCTGTCAAAGGAAGCAATGACCTTTACGAACTTTCGCAGATTGCGGAATACCTTATAAAAAGGCGATTCGAGCAGATAGATGGAGTCGCAAAAGCAGAGGTTTCCGGAGAAGTCGAAAAAGAAATAATTGTAGAGATATATCCAATAAAACTTTATCAATACGGAATTACAGAAGATATGATCTCAAGTGAAATCAGGTCGTTGAATCAGAGTTATTCGGGCGGCGAGATCATCGACGGCTGGTACAAATATTCCGTAGTATTTCCAAAAAATCTCAAAAATGCAGAGGATTTGAGCAGTGTTGCCATTTATAATAATAATGGTGATAAATTCCTCTTATCCGAGCTTGGAAGTGTGTATTCGCAGAATAAAATCCGTCAAACGATCGCACGTGTAAACGGCGCCGATGCCGTTGTGATGAACATCATAAAAAATTCCGATGCTAATACGGTGGAAGTGTGCGAGCGAGTCCGGCAATTTTCGGAAAACTGGAACAAAACAAATGATAAGATCACGCTGCAGCTCCTGCATGACGATTCACGAACCGTCCGAAACGCAATCAACTCCGTATTACAAGCAATACTCATCGGGGGAGTGCTTGCGTTTTTTGTTCTGATGATCTTCCTGAAAAACATCAAATCACCGATCACAATTACTGCTTCGATGCCCTTTTCGATCATCATTACCTTCATTCTTCTCTATTTCTCAGGCATCTCATTGAATTTACTCTCGATGGGAGGACTGGCGATCGGCATCGGACTGCTGGTGGATAATTCGATCATCGTGCTGGAAAATATCATCCGGTATAAAGAACGTGGTGTGCCGATAAAAAAAGCATGTATAGACGGCACGAATGAAGTATTGCTTTCCATTAGCGCCGGCACATTCACGACTATTGCGGTATTTTTCCCCATAATTTATCTCACCGGAGTAAGTGCAATTTTTTTCAAAGAGCAGGCAATTACCATCACCTATGCACTGCTTGCATCGCTCCTTATTGCGATCACGCTGGTTCCGTCGCTGTTCAGTAAGACCTTCGGATTATTCGCTCCGCATTATTCAAAAAAGAAAAAGATACCGTTGCATGTGACGATGCGGTTTATGCACTCATCCCGATCTTTCTCACAGGGCAATTTGTGGCACAAAATTCTTGTTATTCTAAAAAAAGTTCTCGTTCCTTTTCTTTTTATTTTCTGGATAATACTTCAGATCAAAGAATTGTTAAAATACCTGTTGAAAACCGGCATCATCTTTTTGCATTACTTCATCCATAATATTTTCATTTCATTCTTTAGATTTCTCAACAAGCTCATAAGACCGATCGGTGAGAAAAACGAGAAATTCTGGTTCAGGGTAAAAGAGCACTACGAATCACTCCTCAAAAAAGCACTCGATAAAAGAGGGGTAACGATCACGATTACGATCTGTATTTTTATACTCAGTATCTTTATTGCAGGTTTGGTCCCGCAGCGGTTCATCCCGGATATCAAACCTGAAAAGCTTAATATTATCGTTAATCAGGAATCGGGTACCGCACTAAATATGACATCACAAACGATGCAAAAAATAGAGGATTATCTGTTAACATTGCCTGTTGTCCAATACATCGAATCCTTTGCCGGAGAAGAATATACGGATCTCGGCTTGCTCTCTTTCAAGAAAAATTCGGAGCACAAAGGATATATGGTCGTATCTTTGAAGTCTCAAAAAATCAGCGATATTCAACAATTTAAAAAAGATCTCCAGAAAAATATCCTACCCTGCTCGATCAAAGCAATGATGAATTAACCGCATTTCAACAGATCGACATATCGGTTACTTCGGGCGATAATATCTATGAAGATATTTTCTCTTTCGGCGACTATCCTTTTGAGATAAATCTTTATATTAACGATCTTGAAAAACTGGAAGAGTGCGTTGCAATCATAGAAGAAGAGCTGCAAACGCTCGGATATTTCTCCGAAATAAAAAGTAACCTTAATATTACCAATCCTACCTACGTGCTCCATCTCAGAGAAGATGTTCTCAAACTTCATAATCTATCAAAATATGATATTATGGAAAAGTTACAGACACTTACCATCGGCACAAAGGTCGATGAGATAGTTCTGAGCAACGAAATTAATGAAATCATATTACGAAACTATGAAAAAACTGAAAAAAGAAGAAATCTTGAATTCGATCGGTTTCTTAAAGAAAAGATCAGCGTAGATGGCAATCTCTATACCGTAAAAGATATTATCGAACTCGAAAAGAATTATACGCCCGAAGAAATATTCAGGAATAATCAAATTAGGACAGCGACCATTTTTGCAAAATTGCAGCCGAATACAGATTACGGGAAAGCAGCGAAGGCAATAGAAGGATATCTCTCACCTCTATCGAGGCAGATGGATTTTAAATATGAATTGAGTGGTGAAACCAAGCGGATAAAAGAGAATTTTGGCGGATTGGTCTTTGCTTTTATTCTCGCCATTATTCTCGTCTATATGATCCTCGGCATTCAATTCGAGTCTTTCTATATTCCCTTTGTGATCATCTTAACCATTCCTCTTTCCGTAATCGGTATGATATGGGGCTTATTGATAACTGGCATGAGCATCAATATCATGTCCCTGATCGGCTTGGTCATCCTGGTTGGTATTGTCGTGAATGACAGCATTGTCAAACTCGACACCATACGCCGTCTCCGAGAATCCGGTTCCGGTCTGATCGATTCCGTACTACAGGCAGGCAGTCAGCGTTTCCGTCCGATTGTCATGACATCGCTGACAACCATATTCGGACTTCTGCCTCTGGCGCTTGGCTGGGGAAGCGGTTCTCAGCTCACTCAGCCACTTGCGGTTACCGTTATCAGCGGCTTGATCGTATCGACACTTCTGACGCTGCTGGTTATTCCGACAATTTATGTCACACTGGAAAAAGCGAGAAAGCATACATAATTATGCATGTTCTGCATATGAATAGATTTTAGGAGTATCTATCTTTGCACATTTTGTTTTAGAACACAAACGGGGAATACTTCTTGTTTATACGGCGATTTTACTCACGGGAATTATTGCGCTGCAAAACATTGCTATCGAGAAGATTCCCGAAGTTTCCTATCCGAGGATAAGTGTTTTAACAATGTGGAACAGCTCGCCGGAAAACATGGAATTGTTCGTAACTTCTATTTTGGAAGAAGAGCTTGCTCAGATAAAAGGTGTAAATAATATTCAATCCGTATCAAGAAATAATTACAGCAGAATTATTATCGAGTTTACTGCGGACACAAAAATGGATTATGCGTATCTTCGGGTAAACGAGGTCCTCTACCAGACAAATGAAGAGCTTCCGGAAGATTGCGATTATCCACAGATCATTCCCTACATGCCGGAGGACATGGAGGAGGAAGAATTTATCTCGGTCGGCATTTACAGCGACGAGTTCGGAAAGCCCGAGATTACAAAAATAATCGAGAACTCACTTTCTCCCAAAATCGAAAATATACCCGGGGTTTCAGGAATAGAACTGCTTGGAATCGAAAAAAGAGAAGTGAAAATCCGCTTTAAAAATGATCTAATTAAGAGATTATCTCTCTCTCTTATTGGAGATGTACTGCCGGTCATTAGAAATTATCGCGAGCTTTACTCTCTGGGATCGCTTTCAAAAAATAACGAAACCTCGGCAATACTTCTGAAAACAAACTATTCCGACCTACACGATCTGGAACAATTAACGGTCAGTGCATCCGACGGCAGAACATTCCGGCTTGGAGAGCTTTCTACTATCAGTTGGGAAGTAGTTCAGGAAGAATATTATATATTCCGGCTTAACGGCGAACCTGTCATAAATATGAAGGTGTATCGTGAACCGGGCACAAATGAGATAACTCTCTGCAAGAATGTCCGTGACCAACTGAAAATGACATTCTCAACGGACGAATTTTCCCATTTGAATTATACAATCTTAAGCGACAATTCTGTTGATATCCGAGACAACATCAATCATCTTCTTTTCAGGATTATTTTTATCGTTTTGATCATTTGCCTTGTGCTGTTGTTCTTTTTCCACCGTTGGGGACCCACGCTCATAATTCTTGCTACGATATTTATAGAAGTGCTTATCACATTGAATGTGCTCTATTTTACAGGACAGACGCTGAACTATTTTTCACTAAGCGGACTGGCTCTTGCCTTCGGTATGCTCGTCGATAATGCGATTGTTGTTTATTCGAATATCAATCACTATTTGGAAAAGGGCTCGACGTATCTTCAGGCAGTAAAAAAATCATTTTTTGAAATCCGTTGGGCAATCATCGCGGCAACACTGACAAATATATGTGTTTTCTTTCCCTTTATTTATCTCCAGGAAGAGATCAGATTACTTTTAATACCTTTCGCCATCACGGTCGGCGTGGCGCTCCTGGCTTCGATCATCGTATCTTTCACTTTTATCCCTATTGCGCTTTCTTATACAAATACAACTACGAAAGAGGAAAGAAAAACTTTATTAAATAGTTCCCTATATTCCTTATACGGAAGATTACTGAAATTCTTTCTCAAACATCGCACGATTCCAATAATCGTTGTTGCATGCTTGTTTGGTCTTGCTGTTCATGTTTTTATCAAAGATGTAGATAAAGGACGATTCTTCAGTTTTAATTATCCCGATAATATCTCAATATATATTACTCCGCCAGCAAATGTTAAATTCGAAACATTGGATAATATTACGCAGACCTTTGAAAAAGTTTTGGAGGATGCTCCCAAGGAAAAGATCGACTATTATTATTCTTATGTGTACCAGAATAATGCATTCATTCGTATCTATTTCCCGGAAGATGTGCTCAAAACGGCATATCCTTTTGTGCTCAGGGAAAAATTAATTGTAGAGAGTAAATATTACGGGGGAGTAAGCGTGAACGTCTGGGGACTCGGTCCCAATTTTTCCGGCGGAGGAGGGGGAATTTTCTATGAAAATATTGAGGTGGCAGGATATAACTATCACAGATTAAATGATTTGACCAATGAATTAGCTAAGATATTGGAAAATAATCCTCGCATTACGAACGTCAAAGTTAACAGCTCTTACGGCAGGCAGGTACGCCAAGTCGATATACAACTCAGAAGAGACCGTATTGCTCGTTATGGATGGAAACCAGGATACATCATTTCGCAGCTGTATTTTTTCCTGAACGAGTACGTCGCCGGCAGTATTGTGACATCAGAGGACGAATACGACATCCGTGTTTTATCAGATGAAAACCTGAATATTCATAGACTGAAAAATCATATTTTAACTATAGGAGACATATCAATAAAACTCTCCGAGCTTGCCGATATAAAGCTTGAAAATGGTCCCTACAGCATCGAGCGGGAGGATCAGGAATATCTGTCCCAGATAGAATATGAATACAGAGGTCCCTACAAATTACATAATGAGTTTCGAGAAACCTTGATGAAAACCACTCATCTTCCCGATGGTTACCGATTTGTCGAAGAAGAAGATGAATTTGCCGGTTATTATAAACTGATCGAAAACACAAAACTTGTAGTATTAATTCTCGGATTAACGATTATGTTGGTTTTTATCATTCTGGCAATTCTCTTTGAATCATATTTACAACCCTTTATCATTATGCTCAGCATTCCCCTTGCATTCATCGGCATGAGCTTTACCTTTGCATTATTCGATGTAACTTTTGATTCATCGGCTTTTATCGGAAGTCTGCTGTTATGTGGAATTGTTGTGAATAATTCTATCATTTTAGTAAACAGGATCAACCAGCTCAAGCATACCTGCGGAACGCTCAACAATGCCATTATAAGAGCGGCAAAAGAGAGGACTCGTCCGATCCTGATGACCAGTCTTACAACAATATTCGGATTAATGCCCTTTATTTTATACACCCAGGATGCAACGGGTGAAGACATCTGGAGAACGCTTTCCTTTGCAACGGTCGGAGGACTCGTCACCTCAACCGTTTTTACGTTACTATTAATTCCCGTATTCTACAATCTCATTGAGATGATAAAATCTATAACAGCATCCGACATAGATTCCTAAGGAACACCGCAGATTTCTTGAGTTTGAAGAGTCGGAACAAACTGCGTAATACGTATTTAACAACAATTTTCTCATTTCGAAAACTCTCTTTATTGACAGCAAGCTCATTCTTTTCGAAATACAACACAAAATAACGTGGGGAAGTAGCTCAGCTGGGAGAGCACAGCGTTCGCAATGCTGCGGTCGAGG